>JAZODY010000051.1:0-10028 GCA_045597245.1 Tidjanibacter sp. | reverse complement strand
GGCTGTATAGCCGTGTACCATCTTTACCAGATGGGTAAGATACTGGGTGGAGATATGCAGTCGTTCGGCGTAGAAATCGAGCGTGTGATGGATACGATGGTTGTCGATTGCCAACAAGAGGAACTCGTTGCATATAGACTCCTTGTAGCCCACCTTGCGCATCTGAGGCATTTGCACCTCCATTTTCTCTATCTTGGGTGCCAAAATGTTGATGAGTTCCAGCATGAGCTCGGTGAGCGTGAGTTTGAGCATGATATTGTGAAACACAAAATCTTTTCTGTTAAATGTCTCCTTGATTCTCTCCATCTGTTTGCTAACCAACTCTTTCTCCTGTTCGTTCACCTGACAAACCGGACTCCTGTTGGAGGTGGCTTTGAGCATTTGGGACCACGGGAAGACGGTGTTGTTTTTCATTGAGAGAATGCCGTTGCTGATTTCTTCTCTGTGGATGCCTATCAGATAGCCCTCTATGTCGGCACTGTGAACAGCGTTGTTTATGGTGTCGCGGGGATGCAGAAAGAGCAGACAGGCTTTTTCGCTATCCATATTCCACTCCTTGCCATCGAGTGTTACGGACAAACTACCTCGCGTCAGAAAGAAAATAAGGCCGTAGTCGGTGTAGTAGTTGAAATGAGAAGTTTTCGACTTGTGGTTTTTCATCAGTGAGTTATTGACCTCCAAGAAAATAACATCCTTCATCTCTTCTTTTTTGTCATAGAGGTCGCTGATGTTGATTGCAGAATCGGTTTTCATGGTATGTTAAAAATATTGTTGGTTTCTGTTTTATTCGTCTTTTTTCTTCGCCGCTTCATAGGCGACGAAGATTGTTTGTGGCTTTGTGCACATTCGGCTCTTTTTGTGTTTCATCAAAACCAAATAGTGCGCATTCGTTCGTTTTGTTACGATATATTAACGAGAATTGTTCTCATTTTGTTGTGTGCAATGGTCAATAATATATTAATTATGATGTTGAATGTTTAAATCAATATAATTCCTGTTTGGAATGGACCAATATAAAAGGTCGTAGCCGACATCGGACACGACCTTTAAAGTCAAATATAATCCGGGACTGAGACGGTGTTATGCCGAGCGTACATCCTTCAACTCGTCCGAGCAAGAGTACTCCACCCATTTGTTCTGTGCCCTGAGTACCTGCTCCACAATGTCGCGCACGCAACCCTGTCCGCCTTTGAATTCCGACACGTAGCGGGCCACATTCAGCACATCGCTCACGGCATCGGCCGGACATACGGGAATACCCACATACATCATACACTCCACATCGGGAGCATCATCACCCATGAACACAATGTTCTCGCGATTGAAGCCGTGTTCGGCGATAATCTCTTTGAGAATATTGAGCTTCTCATCGGCCTTCTTGTATATGCCGGTCACACCGAGGTCGGTGAAACGACGCTCTATGTTGTTGCCTTGTCCGCCGGTAATGATAAACACAGGCATGCCCTTTTTAAGGGCATAGCGTATCACAAAACCGTCTTTGGTGTTGTATTGTCTTAAAAAATCGCCGTCGGCAGTGGGAATCAGTCCTCCGTCGGTGAATACTCCGTCCACATCGAATACGAATGCCTCCGTGCGTGCTATATCTTCTTTGAAGTTTCCCATATCTCGTTGCTTATTAGTTTATATATTTCGGTCTTTGTCTTGTTGTCTTTTATCAGTTCCAAGTGCTTGTGCTGCGTCTCCTTGTCACCCCTCGCAGCCGGACCGGTCTGCATAACGGCAGGATTGTCGGTTGTGAGTGCCTTCGCACATGTTTCGGCGATGAGTGGTTTCACCACATCAAACGGAAGGTCGTCTTCCGCCAGCAGTTCTTGTGCAATCCCATACATTCTATTGACAAAGTTGCATGCAAACACTGCTGCCACATGCATTCGACCGCGCAACCTCGAATCGGCCTCGTAAACATTCTCCGAAAGCGATTCGGCAAATATTCTCAGACGCTCTTTCGTATGGTCGTCGCCGTACTCCAAAAAGAGAGGGACTTGACGGAAATTAATCCTTCGACCCTTTGTGAATGTTTGCAGCGGGTAGAATACCGCTCTGTGATTCACATTTTCCAATGCGTTGATATTCACACCGCCGGCAGTGTGTGCCACTATGGCCTCAGAGGGAAACGAGAGCATGGAGGCGATTTGGGGGACAGCACCATCCGTCACGGCAATAAGATAGATATCGGCGTCGGGTAACTCGGCACCGAACTCCGCATGGCGGCAATCGTATCTGTCGGCAAGGTCGGTACCACGCTCCACATTACGGGCATAAATTGCCACAAGGCTGTTCGACGAACCGACAACGGCATCGGCCAAAGCCTCGGCCACATTTCCACTTCCTATGATAACGCATTTCATCATCACAAAGATAGCTCTTTTATCTCTATTGCCCAAAGTCTTTCGTGTAGTTTGCAGAACATCCATCTGTCGTTCCCTCCCTCCTTCACATTGATACTTCGGCATATCTGTGCCGTGGAGAGCGGAAAATTCATTCTCATGAGTTCAATGGAGCCGAGATGCAGTGATTTGAGTTGTTTAGGTTTGTACTCCACCATGCGGCATATCTCATACACCCTGCCCATGAAGTCGGATGGAGATATGTTGCTCAAACCCACACCGTTGTTTTCAAACCACGCGGCTCCGTTCATACACATATAGGCATCGGCCATACGCGCCTTGCGCAATGCAACATCCGGCAGCAGCAGATATTTCGCCTCCTCCGAAAAGAGAGCCTTGCAGCGAACATCTCTTTTGTCGCGCTCGATTTCGTAACTCCCCAATCCGACCGACGTGGCTCTGAGGAGAGAACGTTCTATCCGGTCGTCTACCTCAATCAATACCTCCTTACACTCTCCGCCGAGCGAAACCACCTCCACACGACATCTCTCCCCGAACAAAGCGAATGCCTCCTCCACATCGAACAAAGGCGAACACTTTATGACAAATTTTCTGCATTTGGCTCGCAGGATGCCCGACAGATTAACAACGTCGGGTGTGCAATCCGAGAGAGCCGCCAGACGTTTGTTGTCTTTGTCGCGTCGGTCGGGGTCGATGTATATCATATCGACAGGATTGCAGCGTTCGATATAGTGCTCGGCCGAATCGCATATCACCTCTACGTTATCGGCTCCCATGCGTCGGAAATTTATGCGTGCAATCTCGGCCGCCAACTCGTCTTTTTCTATGGCGGTCACATGATTGAACCTTTTTGACAGATAATAAGAGTCCACGCCAAGACCGCAAGTGAGGTCGATGCAACTGTCCCCCGAGAACTCTTTGTTCATTGCGCTTGCCTCGCTGCTCGATTGCTCAAAGAGTTTTTGAGTGAAGATGGCTCTTGCGGCGTAGTACATCGGGAGTTTCTTCCGTGCCTTTTGCAGATATTTCACTTGTGTGGCCACAAGAGCAGCATGGGGTATGGAATTGCTGAGTGCAATAGCAATGGGGTCGTCGTCGAGATGAGCCTCCAATACGCGGCCGAACTCCTCACCCGCTATGATGTTCAGTTCTTCTTTTGTCATCGTGAGATATTGAGTTTTGAAGATTTTTGTTTGACTCTTATGCGTATGACATGTGTGATTATCGCCATCGCCAGATAGATGCAAACTGCACCCCACATGTCGATTTTCACATCGAATGTTGCCCACGAAAGAGTGCTGCAATATTCAATCAGCGAGTTCTGAAATCCTGCCACCGAGTTCAACAGCCATCCGACGGGAGCGGAGAGGAGGCCGATGGGGAATATGGCATAGAGCATTGTTGCAATCACAACCAAAGTGGCTGTGATGATGATTATGGGATTAATCACAACACCCGCAACGGAAACCCTGCCGAATTGAGCCGCAACCAGCGGAGCCGTACACAACGTGGCTATAATACTCACCAGTGTGATGCCGTTAAACCAGTCGATGATTCGTCGCCCGCATCGGAAGTATCCGTATGCCGGACCATAGAACAATGTCAGTCCGGTAACTGCAATGAAAGACAGTTGAAAACTTATGTCGTAAAGATAGTTGGGATTGACGATTAACATGAGCGTGGCTGTTGCCAAAAGTATGTTTATTTTGTTGTGGCGGCTTGAAGTGGCAAATGCAATCTGCAAACCGCAGAACATTAGTGCTGCCCTCACCACCGATGGCGACATGCCGGTCGTGAAGGCATAGGCGAGAATCATGATTATGGCCGCCACGTTTCTGATTATATGGCCGCCACGAATGAAGGGTAGGGCAAACAACAATATGTTCACAAGCATGGCCACTATTCCCACATGCAGACCCGATACGGCAAGTATGTGGGCCGCACCGCTTATTGCATACTCCTCTCTGTGGGCGCTGTCGAGCATGCTCCTGTCGCCGAAAGTCATCGCCCTGCACAGCGCCTCTGTTTTGTGGTCGAGTTGTAGGCGGCTAAGTTTTGAGGTGAGGTATGCCTGTGCCTTTGCCGAGGCTATGCGTATGTCATGAGCCTTGTCGGGAAGAAGCAGGGTGGATTGTGGTGATGTGAGATAGCAACTCGCAGTGTGACCTCTGCGCCACATGAGGCGCGCATAACCCGAATCGGGATTGGAGGATATGGGGTTTATGTAGGTGGAGGAGAGCACTCTGTCGCCTGCCGACACCTCTGTTGCCGTGTCTATCCGAACCGTTATTTTCTCTCCGTTCTTCACCCACTGCCCTTGTTGCCGACAATAGCTCTCTACCATTGCGTCGAATTGTTGCCACCGTCCCTTTACCGAGCCGTTGCTCTCCAATCTCAGCACACATTTCACCTTCTCGCCAATGGGCAGAGATGAACGTGTGGCGGTCAAATCTGTTGTCAGCATGGTGCAAAGAACAATGCTGACGGCTGTCGCCATGCTGCCCGCCAGATTCTTTATGTATAGGAGGGCGCATGCACAGCTTATGACAATGCCGACCAAGACAATCCAACGGGGAATGGTTGCCAGATTTGCAACGACAATACCGACAATTACAAACGGCAGAATTTTCAGAAACGGAATCTGCTCTATGTCGTAATGCCGATTCATTGCTGTCCCCAGTTGGCTCTATCGAGACTTCTGTAATTGATGGCTTCGGCTATGTGCTGCGGCATTATCTCCGTGCTCTCGTCGAGGTCTGCTATTGTGCGGGCCACCTTTATGATGCGGTCGTAGGCTCTGGCCGAGAGATTAAGTTTGTTCATGGCTTTGCCAAGCAGCGCACCGCACTGCTCGTCAAGATGACAAAACTCCTTTATCATCGAGGAATTCATCATCGCATTCGTGTGTATTCCATCGAGTTGTTTGAATCGTTCATTCTGTATTTGTCGGGCCTTGATGACACGTGCCCTTATCTCGCTGCTGCTCTCGGCGGGACTGGTGTCGGACATCTCCTCGAAAGATACGGGCGTAACCTCTATGTGAAGGTCTATCCTGTCGAACAGCGGCCCCGATATCTTGTTGATATATTTAAACACCGCTCCTGACGAACACACACAATCTTTCGTGGGGTGGTTATAGTAGCCGCAAGGACAAGGGTTCATCGAGGCGACCAACATGAAATTGGCCGGATATTCGATGCTGTATTTTGCCCTTGAAATCATGATGGTTTTATCCTCCAACGGTTGGCGGAGAACTTCCAATATGTTGCGACCGAACTCGGGCAACTCGTCCAAGAACAGTATTCCGTTATGAGCCAATGAAATCTCCCCGGGTTGCGGATTGCTGCCTCCGCCCACCAACGCGACAGGCGAGGTGGTGTGGTGAGGAGAGCGGAACGGACGTTTGGTCAGCAGTCCAGCCGAGGCACCCAGCTTGCCTGCAACAGAATGAATCTTGGTGGTTTCAAGGGCCTCGTCGAGTGTCAGCGGCGGCATTATGGTGGGCATGCGACGGGCCAACATGGTCTTTCCCGAGCCGGGCGAACCTATCATTATCACATTATGGCCTCCGGCAACGGCAACTTCAAGCGCACGTTTCACATGGCGTTGCCCCTTGACATCGGCAAAATCTTCTGCAAAAAGGTTGTCTGCCATCGTTTGTTCGTGCATCTCCTTGCAGTGGGGAGCAATCTCTCTTTCGCCGTTGAGCCACTCGGTGAATTCCGTAAGAGATGCTACGCCTATGACCTCCAAACCTTCTACCACTGCCGCCTCGTCCATATTGGCCGTCGGCAGCACCAAACCTCTGAATCCTCTCTTGTGGGCATTTATCGCTATCGGCAATGCCCCCTTTATCGGTTTTATGGAGCCGTCGAGAGAGAGTTCGCCCATTATCATATACTCTCCGAATCGCTCCTGCGCCACCTGCTCCGTGGCACCGAGAATCGCCGCTGCAATTGGCAGGTCGAGGGCCGAGCCCTCCTTTTTGAGGTCGGCCGGCGCAAGGTTTACAATGATGCGTTTACCGGGCATCTTCAACTCGCTGTTCATGAATGCCGAGCGAATACGCTCCTGACTCTCCTTCACGGCATTGTCGGGAAGGCCCACCAACGACATCCCCAGCCCGGGGGATACATTGGCCTCTACTTCCACCATAAGTGCCTCTATTCCGGTGAGGGTGCCGGCAAAACATTTTGTAAACATGAGTGTGCTCCTTTTTGGGTTTCGAATAGTTGTCTGTTATGATTAGAACGGAGGCTCGCCATTGTCCATAGAGGCGAATCCCGAATCTCCCAAATCGAAATCTCGGATTCCGCTCATGGCAAAACCTTCGCTGTCGATTACACCGTAGTCCTCCGGTGCAGGTGCCGAAACCTCGTCGAGGTCCATAAAACGGGCCTGTTCCTTACGGAAACGCAGTTTGATGTCGGCCGTTTCGCCGTTACGATGCTTGGCCAGAATGATTTCTGCCAGTCCGGCTGTCGATGCACCCGATTCGTCCTCGGTGAGTCCGTAATATTCGGGACGATGGATGAATGCCACAATATCTGCATCCTGCTCGATTGCTCCCGACTCACGCAGGTCGGAGAGCTGAGGACGTTTCGTGCCTCCGCGCGTTTCAACCGTACGGTTCAACTGCGACAACGCTATGATGGGAACATTCAACTCTTTGGCAATGGCTTTCAACGAACGCGAAATCAATGCCACCTCCTGCTCGCGGTTACCTTTGGTTTCGCTGCTTCCGGCACTCATGAGTTGCAGATAGTCGATGATAATCAATTGGAGGTCATATTGTGTCTTCAATCTGCGTGCTTTTGAACGGAACTCGGTTATGGGTAATGCCGGAGTGTCGTCGATGAACAACGGAGCATCGGCCAGCGGCTTGGTGGATTGTTCGAGTTTGTTCCAATCCTCCGGCGAAAGGCGTCCGCTGCGCACATCTTTCGAGTCGAGACCCGATTCGGCCACAAACAGACGCAACATCAATTGATATGCACTCATCTCCAACGAAAAGAATGCAACCGCTTTATTGTGCTCCAAAACAATGTTGCGAGCCATAGATAACACAAAAGCCGTTTTACCCATCGAAGGACGTGCGGCAATAATGATGAGGTCGGAAGGTTGCCAGCCGAGTGTAATGCGGTCGATGGCTGTGAAACCAGACGGCACTCCGTTCATGGAGCCGGTGTTTTTGCCGGCCTCCTCAATGGTCGCGATTGTTTTTGCCCAGACGGTTTTGGCGGTTTGAACATCACGCTTGATGTTGCTTTCTGTGATTTTGAAAATCTCGCTCTCGGCAAAATCTATGAGTTCCGTTACGTCGGTAGATTCGTCATAAGAGCGGCGTTGTATATCGGTAGAGGCGCGGATAAGTTCGCGTTGCACATATTTCTGCGCTATAATCGATGCGTGATATTCCAAGTGGGATGCCGAGGCCACTTTCTGGGTGAGTGTGGCCAGATATTGGGCACCGCCTATCAGCTTCAACTGCTTCTTCTGGCGCAACTTTTCGCTGACCGTCATTAGGTCTATTGGTTTCAAGTCGGCCGAGAGTTCCTCGATGGCGGCGTAAATAATCTGATGCGCCTCTTTGTAGAAAGCAGCGGGCGAGAGAAATTCCTGTGTCGTGATGATACTGTCCTTTTCGAGCATCAATGCTCCGAGTACGGCCTCTTCAAGGTCGAGAGCCTGCGGTGGCAGGGTGCCGTTTAAGCCGGTAAGTCCCTCATATGCAGAATTGTTCTTGTTCTCGTAGTTTTTTGCCATTGTCACAAGTTTTAGGTTTCAAAGTTAAGAAATAAATTCGCCATATCCATACAGAACTATCAACATCGTCGCTTGATTTTTCAACATGATGGCCGAGGTTATTGTTGCGTGGGGGCGAGGTTATTAACATGAATTGACAATTTATCAACCGACTTATCAACATTTCTTATTTCGCTAACGATAGCTTATGTTCGGTTTGATTTTTTGATTTTTGTGTCTCTTCGCTTTTTGCGGGCGCGTTGCTCAAAGAGAAACATTAACGATTCGGGAGCAATTTCGGTTGTACCATTTGATAACACAATTTTCAAGCGTGGCCATGTGTATAAATACCCAACCGAAATGGAGGACATAAACTATTATTTTCCCTCTTCGAAATATGGTCAGTCACTGCTTTTTATCAGCATGTTTATTAAAACGCAATGCTTGATTCGCTATCGAACATTATCGGCGTCCTCGACCTCTTTTTGTGGCGTGACGATTGCTCCTGTTAGCAACATCGCGTTTATCGCTCCTGCCGAGGCGACCGCCTTCATTGCTGAAAAAATAGCTTTTCTGCCGACGTTTCTCGTCTTGATTTCTGGCCACATACAGTTTCTCGCCCGTATACGGATTCTCGCCAGTGTAGAACATGACCGAACTCAATGTCATGGGGGTGGGGGTAAGGTCCTGCACTTGTTCGAGATGGAAGTTAAGGCGCGACACCTTCCGGGAAAGACGTTGCATGTCGGCCTCGGTACATCCCGGGTGTGAAGATATAAAGTAGGGAATAAGTTGATATTTGAGTCCCTCTCGGCGACAAATGTCGTTGAAATCACCATTCAGCTTCTCGAAAAGGTCAAACGATGGTTTCCTCATTATCTTCAACACCTTTTCCTCGGTATGTTCGGGGGCGGTTTTCAGGCGACCCGATGTGTGATTGACAATCACTTCACGCAGATACTCTCTGCCATGTTGTTCGTCAAACAGGTCGTAGCGTATGCCGCTGCCAATAAAGGCCTTTTTGATGCCTGCGGTGGCATTGATTTTTCTATACAGCTCTATGAGCGGTTTGTGGCTGTTGTCCAGATTCGGACATGGTTGCGGATGCAGACACGAAGGACGCACACACTTGGTGCACAACGCCAGATTCCTGCCGCCCATCCGATACATATTGGCCGAAGGGCCGCCTATGTCGGATATGTAGCCTTTGAAGTCGGGCATTCTCTTCACAGCCTCAATCTCGCGGAAAATCGACTCTTCGGAACGTGACGATATGAATTTGCCTTGATGGGCCGATATGGTGCAAAAACTGCAACCACCGAAACAACCTCGATGGATGTTCACAGAGTGCTTTATCATTTCGTATGCCGGTATTGCCCCTTTGCCGTCGTAACGAGGGTGGGGCAGTCTTGTGTAGGGCAGGTCGAAACTTTTGTCCAACTCTTCGGTGGTGAGTTGCGCATAGGGCGGGTTGATTACCACATATTTTCCACCCGTCGGCTCCACTATCACCATATCCTGACTCAATCGGTTGCTCTCCCGCTCGATGATGGTGAAGTTCTCTCCGAACAACTTTTTGCTGTCGCAACACTCTTCAAACGAGTGAAGGCGCAGGAGTTGCTCGTCGGGTATTTTTCGAACATAACTGTCGTCAGCCACAAAGCCCACCTGTCTAATCTTGCGAAGCAGGTTCATGTTGTAGCCATTGTGGAGGCATCGCGCAATATCTCTTATTACTTTGTCGCCCATGCCATATACCAGCAGGTCGGCCCCGCTGTCGATGAGTATCGATGGTTTGAGCGAGTTGCTCCAATAGTCGTAGTGGGTAAACCGTCTGAGTGATGCCTCTATGCCGCCCACAACCACAGGGACATGGGGAAAAAACGATTTGAGAATCTTTGTATATACCGTCAC
>JAZODY010000050.1:0-5674 GCA_045597245.1 Tidjanibacter sp. | reverse complement strand
ACTGAAAGAGCAATATGATTACATATTCATCGACTGCTCCCCCTCACTCGGATTCACCACGGTGAACGTGCTTGTGGCGGCCGACAGCGTTCTCATCCCCGTACAGTGCTCCTATTTTGCATTGGAGGGTTTGGGAAAACTGCTCAATACCATAAAGATGGTGAAAAACGGATTGAATCCCGAGCTCGACATAGAGGGCTTTTTGATGACGATGTATTCGCGTTCGAGGTTGGCCAATCAGGTGATAGTGGAGGTGAAGGAACACTTCAAACACCTTGCCTACGAGACGGTGGTCGTGCGTAACATACGTCTTGACGAAGCTCCGAGTCGCGGCCTGCCCGTAGTGCTGCACGATGCCTCGTCGGCAGGCAGCAAGTGCTACATGGAGTTGGCAAAGGAGTTTCTGCGTCGCAACAACGACTCGGTGACATCATACGGCGAACATGAGGAACAATAGCAGCCACGCGGCAAAAAAGAGAGGAAACAAGTAAAAAGAGAAGATATGAAAAACATCAACATAGGACTCGGCCGCGGACTCGGTGCCATACTCGACACAGAGAACGTGACCTCGCAGGCGGCCTCCAATCTGAAAGAGTTGGAGGTGGGCAGCATCACCCCCAACCCCAAACAACCGCGTGCCAATTTCGACGAAGAGGCCCTGACGGAGCTGGCCGAATCGATAAAGACCTACGGCCTGATTCAACCCGTAACGGTGAGAAAAGAGAGCAACGGGAAGTATATAATCATCAGCGGCGAGCGTCGTTGGAGGGCTTCGCAGAGGGCAGGATTGGAGAAGATTCCGGCATACATACGCGAGGCCGACGACCAGAATCTGCATGAGATGGCACTGGTGGAGAACATTCAGCGTCAGGACCTGAATGCGATGGAGATTGCCATAAGCTTACAAAGACTCATAGATGAGTGTGAGATAACGCAGGATACGGTGGCGACACGCGTGGGCAAGAAACGTTCGACGGTGGCAAACTATTTGCGACTGCTCTCGTTGCCGATAGAGGTGCAGGCCGCCCTGAAAGAGAACCTCATCAGCATGGGACACGCCAAAGCCATAGCCTCTGCTCCGGAAGAGAAGAGACTGGGGGTACTGAAAAAGTGTATCAACAAGGGACTGTCGGTGAGAGCCACGGAGGAGTTGGTGAAAAAGTTGGCAGAGAAACAAGAAAAACACGAGCCGGAAGAGGCGGACAACGAACTGCCCGAAAACTACACCCGACTTGTGGAACAACTCTCGAAACTGCTCACCGAAGATATAACCATAAAGAGCGACAAGGATGGTAAGGGCCGCATAATCATAGGATTTGCAGGCGACAACGACATAAACATGTTGCTGGAAAGAGTGGAACGACTGACAGAAAGACAATAAGGGTTAAGATGTTGGCGGGAAAGGCAGGTTGGCGATGTTTTCTGATGGTGCTGACGGGAATGATTCTCATCTCGGCACTGCCTTGCCATGCCCAAAAACAAGAGAAAGAGAGGCGCAAAAAGAGTGAGCAGGCAGTGTCGGTGATTGACCAAAGGCCGGTGTTCAAGGTACAGGGCGGAGTGAGAAACGAGGTGGAACCCGAGGAGGTGCTCTCCGACAGCATGGTGCTGGAACTGACCGAGGCGTTGCTCGACTCGCTGGTTGCATCGGTGGCCGACCTCGGCATCTCGCGCGACTCGTTGTTTGCATTGGGACGCAAACTGCACGAAGAGGGAGCGGAAAAACCGGATACCACATCAGACCTGCTGACAAAGGTGCTGAAAGCCGATTCGCTCAATGCCGTATATCTGACAACCCATGCAAAACTGCACGATACGACGGATTTGGTTATGGCCGCACCACCACAGGACACGACGGTGATGGCGGTGAGAACCGACCAAAAGAGAGTGGACCGAAAGGGATTCGAACTTGACAGTCTGGGGCACAGACACAGCATAGTGGTAAAGGAGGGTCTGGTGCGCGACTCGATACCGCTGAGCAAACTTGCACTGCTCTCGGCAGTGATGCCCGGATATGCACAAATATATGAGGGCAACTATTGGAAAGCGGCAGCGGGTTATGTGGCGATGGGCGTACCGTTGGCTCTGAGTTTCAAACAGACAAAAGAGTATAAGAGTTACAAGCGGGAATACGACGCGCTGGTGAGAGCCGGTGCAGGAAGAGCCGAAATAGACCCTGTGCAGACCGAAATGATAAGACACAACACTTACAGGCAGTTGCTATGGGCCGGAACGGCCATCTCTTACATGGCATTGCTGGCAGACGGAGTCTACAATTATCCCTCGGAGACAAGCGACGTGAAGAAGGCCACCACCCTATCGACACTGATGCCGGGTACGGGCCAATTCTACAATCAGAGCTATTGGCGAATCCCCTTCGTGGTGGGAGCCTTCGCCTCAATAGGTTACGTTATAGATTGGAACAACAGAGGTTATCAGCGATTCAAGTTGGCCTACGAACTTGTGGCCGACGAAAACGATGCCACCATAGACGAATTCAACGGCAGATACTCGGCCTCGTTCCTGAAAAACATGAAAGACCAATACAGACGCAATCGCGACCTTGCCATAATATTGACGGCAGGCGTATATCTGCTCAATATAATAGACGCACACGTGGATGCACATCTGAAAGATTTCGATGTGAGTGACGACCTGTCGCTCAATGTGTCGCCCGAGGTGAAGACATTCGGAACAATGAACAGCGGATTGAACAACGCGGTGGGTCTTAATTTTAACTTCACATTCTAACCCTGAGATGATGAACAACAGACTTTTTAAAGCCACCCTTACGACTTTAATCACACTTGCCTCGTGCCACACTGTGACGGCCGGCAACGGAGGCACCAACCCCGATTCGACACGGATAGTACCCGTGTTGCCAATCAGAGAACTAGTGAGAACCGACTCGCTGGCAATGGCCAACAAAGTGCTCTTGGCAGAACGAACCACGACAGACTCATTGTTGGACGCATGGTTGGAGAGTTGCAAAGAGGTGCTCACCGACAGCCTGTTCAACCTCAACAGCGATTGGCAGGAGAACGAACTCGCCAACCAGATGTATCTGCCCGACTCGGTATATATCAAGCGACTCAAATCGCTGACCTCTCCCATACCGATGACATACAACATGCATGTAAAACAACAGATAAACATGCTGACCACCACGCGACGCAATACGGTGAGTTTCGCTTTGGGGCGTTCGTTGGAGTACTTCCCCATGATTGAGGCCGAACTTGATGCGGCAGGACTTCCGCTCGAATTCAAAATTCTTCCCGTCATAGAGTCGGCACTGCTGCCTACGGCACGCTCTCGCATGGGAGCAATGGGTATATGGCAGTTCATGCTGGCAACGGGACGAAATTACGGACTGGAAATAACCTCCTTCGTGGACCAGCGCAGAGACCCTGTGGCCGCCACGAAAGCAGCCTGCAAATATCTGAACGACATGTATCGCATATTCGGTGACTGGACCCTCGCGCTGGCCGCCTACAACTGCGGACCGGGAAACATAAACAAAGCCATAAAACGAGCCGGCGGCAACACCGACTTCTGGGAAATATATCAGTTCCTGCCGCGCGAAACACGCAACTACGTGCCGATATTCATTGCAATGACATACGCCTTCAACTTCCACAATCAACACGACATAGAGCCCAAAGAGATTTCGTCGCCCTTCGAGACCGACACCGTGATGGTGAATAGATTGATGCATTTGGAACAGGTATCCTCAACGCTCGACATTCCGCTCGATGTGTTGCAGACACTCAATCCGCAATACAAACTCGACATCATTCCCGCATCGGAGCAGAAGAGCTACGCCCTCAAACTGCCCCGCAACGAGGTTCCCTCGTTCCTTGTGAACGAGAGGTTAATCATGTCGAAAGACACCACCTATCTGGCACAATATCTCTCCCCGTCGAAAAGCGGTGACGGCAAGATGGAATTCAACATAGAATCGACAACCTACGTGGTAAAACGAGGCGATACGCTTGGCGGCATTGCCCAACGACATAATGTGACGGTGAGCCAATTGATGAAGTGGAACAACATCAAAAGCACCAAAAGCGTCATCAGGCCCGGACAAAGGTTGGAGATATTCATGTAAACAATAACCCGCACAAGAATCAAAACGTCGGCCACACGAAATGAAATTTGAGCAGACCATAGCGGCACCCGCAACCGGAAACGGAGGCGCAATAGCGGTGATAAGGGTGAGCGGACCGGAGGCGGCCCGGGTATGTGATGCGATATTTGTGTCACCCAGAGGGCGAAGGATTGCCGATGCGGCAGGTTACACGATGCTCTACGGCCAGATAACGAGTGGCGAAGGAGTGATAGACGATGTGGTTGCGGCCGTATATAAAGCCCCCTACTCCTATACGGGCGAAGATATGGTGGAAATATCATGTCACGCCTCGCGCTACATAGTCACCCGCATTATGACCGCACTGTGCGACAACGGTGCGCGTGCGGCACAAGCAGGAGAATTTACGCAACGTGCATTCCTCAACGGCAAACTCGACCTCGCACAGGCCGAGGCAGTAGCCGACATGATTGCCTCACACGACAAGGCTTCACACCACATAGCCATGCAACAGATGAGGGGAGGTTACTCGGCCGAGTTGAAAGAGTTGCGCGACAAGTTGTTGCGTCTGGTGTCGCTAATGGAGTTGGAACTCGACTTCGGCGAAGAGGATGTGGAGTTTGCCGACCGTAGCGAATTTGTAAAACTGCTGGACGAAACGAGCCGAAAGATAGAAAAGCTCACTGCCTCATTCGCCTACGGAAATGCCATAAAGGAGGGTGTGAGAGTGGTCATGGCAGGTGCGCCCAATGTGGGCAAATCGACACTGTTGAATGCGTTGCTCAATGAGGAGAGAGCAATAGTATCGGACACGGCCGGCACCACACGCGACGTGATTGAGGAGGTGATAAAGATTGGCGGAGTGGATTTCAGGCTCACCGATACGGCAGGTCTGCGCGAGAGCGAGGAGAAGATAGAACAGATGGGCATGGAGCGCACACGCAAAGTCGTAGCACAAGCCCGAATTGTTTTGCTAATGTTCGACATACGCAGCGCCACTAAGGAGCAGATAGACCGACAGCTGAACGAAATAGCACCATCATCCGAGCAAAAAATATGTATCCTGCTCAACAAAGCCGACATACATATTGAAGATGAAAACATCATGCTTAACAAAAGGCAGATGTTGCAGGCACTATATCCGCGCCACACAGTGATTGCCATGTCGGCCATGACGGGCAAGAACGTAGACGAATTAAGGCGTTATTTGGAACAGGCAAGCGAGTTGGAATCCATATACGGTCAAGCCGCCACGGTGTCAAATATGCGCCATTATGAGGCTTTGAGGCGTGCCGAGGAGGCTATGTTGCGCGTACGTGAGGGGGTGGAACGCGGACTGCCGACCGATTTGGTGGTGGAAGACCTGCGCCAAATGCTCGACCATCTGGGCGAAATTACCGGAGAAATAACCACCGAAGAAATACTCGGAGAAATTTTCAGCGCATTCTGCATCGGCAAATAAGCAGTTGATTATCAAATAGTTAAATCAATTATAAATGATTAATATAGCACTCTTTACGGGTGCTATATTTATTTGTGCAAGCATCGTTGTTAATCGTTGCTAAGCCTTTTTACGCCTGTTTTTGT
>JAZODY010000049.1:0-6860 GCA_045597245.1 Tidjanibacter sp. | reverse complement strand
CTGATGTTATCTCTCGCCCTCGTCGAAATCCCAGATACGAGGATTGCCATCGGCACGCACCAGCGGCAGAGCATAGGGCTCGAAGGCCTCCACAATGGGCCATGCCTTTCCATCCCTGTCGAAGAAACCGCGACCGCGCTGCATCGGTTCCCACCAGAAGACACCGCGACCCAGATTGTGGGGAGCATTCATCACAATCTCATTAACGGCCTGAAACCATGCCTTCTGTCCCTCGGGAGTTTCGGGATAGGCCGACTTGATGCCCGCCAAATCGAATGTGCGGCTCGGAACGGCATAATAACCCGTTTCGATGACGATGACGGGTTTGTGGTAACGCTCGATGGTGTTGTAGAGATTGTCGCGCAGGTCGAGCAGATTGCCATGCGACCACGGATAGAACGAGAAACCAATCATGTCGTAATCCACGTCATACTCGTTCATCTTGTCGAAATAGGTGTTGGTCATCTCGATATCGCCACCGAAATCGACATGAATCATAATCTGCACCTTGTCTCCTCCCTCGACATCGCGAATGGCTCGCGAACCGGCATTGAGCAACTCTGCCAACTCGGCCCACTTACTCAACTCACGACGCTCCTCGCCATAGTAGATACGCGCATCGGGCCACAAAGCACCGTTGCCAATCTCGTTGCCGACATGAACAATCTCGGGCATAACTCCCTCGGCAGCAAGGGCCGAGATGGCATTGTGAACAAAATCATAAAGAGCCTGAACACGCTCCTCGCGCGTCATCTCCTTCCATGCGGCCGGCATGGGCTGCGTCATAGGATTGGCCCAACCGTCGGAGAGCATGAAGTCGAGAGCAAAATGGTAGTCGTGCTCTTTGAGTTTCTTGGCTCCCGCAATCACATAGTCGAGGTCCTGCCCCAAAGTGGAGGGCGAATTGCATATCATAAGACGTCCCCAATTATAGCCGTGGTCGCGGAAAATCTGCCACGGCGATTTCTCGGTACCGTCGATGTCGTAAAATACGCGTCCTGCATCCTCGGCTCGTTTCACAAACGAAAGGTCGAGGCCGAAGGCATAAGGACTCTCATAGGGAAGATGGTCGTAATAAGCATCGTGTCCCGCGGCAGGGCTCTCCCCTCCTCCGGCACACGAGAACGAAACAGCGGCGACAGCCAACGCCGCAAGGGTTAGAAACAGTTGTTTTTTCATGAATCGGTGTGTTTAAATTAAATAATAAAGTTTTTTCGTATTCTCGGGATTCGAATGTAAAAATAATAATTTTCTGCCGAGATTTCAACACCTTTCCCGCCATTTTTACGACCAAAGCCGAAACAAACCGGAGACATGAAAGAAAATAGAGGCGAAAGAAGTTTGTTATTGCAAATGAAAAATGCTATTTTTGTGAAATAGCACAAGGCATATCGACATGAAAAACAGACTCCTACTCTCGTTGATATTAGTAGCGGCAGCGCTATTCTGCACCTCCACCGTAATTGCCAAACCGGCCTACAACGGTGTCGTGACCATAACTCAACCCGACGGTTCGAAACTCGACATTCTGATTCATGGTGACGAGTATTTCAACTACAAAACAACCACCGACGGATACTGCATTGTACGCGGCGAGGACGGATTTTACTACTACGCGTCATTGCAGGGAACGCAACTTCGTTCCATAGGAGTGAGGGCAGGCGGAATGACAACACGCTCGGGAGCAGCAGGAGCCAGCCGCGGCATCCCCCAAAACATTGCGGCCGAAAAAGCAGCGCAACAACGCAGAGCAAGGGCGACGGAAGAGCCGCTGATAGGAAAAATGACCACACGCAGCGAGAACGATGTAATAACGACAAAGACGTTGGTGTTGCTGGTGGAGTTTGCGGGTCAGGCCAAAAACCCGAACATTCCATCGCAATTTCAGACAGTGTCGCCCAAAACCAGTTTCAACAATCTGTTCAATCAGTCGGGATACAATCGCGACGGAGCAACCGGCAGCGTGCAGGACTATTACTACGAAAACACCAACCAGCATTTCAGACCGCAATTCGATGTGTATGGCCCCTACAAGTTGCCACAGACACTCGACTATTACGGAGAAAACAACGCCAACGGCGACGACAGATATCTGCAACAGATGATTGTGGATGCCTGCGCCGCGGCCGACGACGAGGTGGATTTCTCGCAGTACAGCACCGGAGCATACATCAACGACATATTTGTGGTCTATGCCGGTTACGACGAGGCGGAAAGCGGCTACGACGAGTGTATCTGGCCCTGCCGATGGTCGATAAACGGTGACGACACCTTCGACGGCAAAACCCTGATGAACTTTGCCTGCTCATCGGAGCTGACCGGCAGCAGCGGCACGAACATGGCTCCGATAGGCTCGTTCTGTCACGAGTTCGGTCATCTGGTGGACCTGCCCGATGTATATGACACGGAATATTCGAATAAAGTGGTGACCCCCAGATACCTGTCGCTGATGGATGCAGGAAACTACAACAACCTTTGTCGCACCCCTCCCGCCCTCTCGATAACAGAGTTGAACATCATCAGTCGCTTTCTGGCCGGCGAGGATTGGGGCACTGTGACCACTCTGGACAGTGGCGGCCAATATTCGCTTGCGCCGCTCACCTCATCATTCGAGGCTTACCGAATAGAGACCGGCAACACGGGCGAATATTTCCTGCTGGAAACCCGCAGCAGAAACAACAAGTGGGACAAATACATGGCCGGCGGAGTGAGGCAGATTCCGACGGACGGACTGATTGTATACCACATAGACCAATCAAACAACGTGGTATACAACGGCCTAACAGCAAAGGAGTTGTGGAAGATGGGGAAAAATCTTAACACCACACCGAATCACGAACTATACAAAGTGGTGAGGGCGGCAAAGACCAACGATATAACAATGTGGTTCTTCCCCGGGCAGAACATAACATCGCTGAGCGAAAACGACAGCGATTTCAGGGCATGGGGCAATGATTACAACAACATTTCGCTGACCAACATGGGGCGCGACGGCGAGAACGTTGTGTTCACACTGGCCGAAAAGAGCGAAATGATATTCTCGGGAAAAGTGACAAATCTGCTCGGAGAGGCGGTTGCGGACGCATCGGTATTCATTATTCCCACCACCGACGAGTCACGCGAAGAGAAACACGACCTCTTCACCATAAAACAACGAATTGCTCAGACAACACGCTCGGCAGCAGGCAAAATATACACGACCACCGACGACAAAGGTGAGTTTTCGATTGAGAATGTATCTGCCGGCAACTACGATATTTACATCAGCAAGAAGGGACATGTGGACTATTTCAAAGCCTTGAAGCTAACGGCCTTGAAGAGCAGATTGGAGGCGACCTTGAATCCCTACGGCATGGCAGGCGAACTGATTGAGGGTTCGCTTACCGACATATACTCTTACGATATATCCATCAACAACAAACTGATTGGAAACGCATACAAGCTCTCCGACCTGACAGATAAAACAGAGCCGTTGGTACTGATAGGAGCACAGATATATCTCTTGCCGGGCACATGGGACATCGTGACCTTCAAAAACCGGACAAAGGTCAAAACCCGACCTGTGACGGTACAAAACGAGGGCTACCACATTGTGGACCTGTCATCGCACGGAATCACGCTCAACGACAAAGAGGATGAGGTGATTGTGGCCATTGACATACCTTCAACCACCTCGGTAGCGGCCGGCACAACCGAAAGAACAACACACAATTCGCTGACCAGCAACAACAACGGCGCATCTTGGATGATTCCGAAAATAAAAATCAACAATACGGACTACTATATATTATGGCATATAAACGTATTGATGGGCAAATCGGCCCCCGCGGAGGGAATAAACATCGACAAGACGGAGGTGAGTTTGGTGACCGGCGACTATGAGAAGTTGAAATACACCCTGTCGCCCGCAGGCTCGTCGGCCGAAATAAAATGGTCGAGCGACAACGAGAATGTGGCCCGAGTGGATGAAGAGGGAGTGGTGATGGCAACGGGCAAAGGTACGGCGGAAATCACGGCCGAAGTGGCAGGCATGTCGTCGAAAGTGACCGTAACCGTGACCAAAGACGAGATGAAACCATTGGCAGCCCCATCGGTGGACAACGACAAGATGACGGCCAGAATTGTCTGGGAGCCCGACGAGGAGATTGTTCAAAACAGATGGACGGTGAGATGGCGAGGCACATGGGACGAGGAGTGGCACATGAAGGAAAGCGAGACCCGAGAGTTGGAGCTGACCGACCTGCTTCCAAATTCCACCTATGAGGTGATGGTGGGCGGCGAACGCACCTACAAGCCGGAACTTTACTGGGGCTATCGCACCACTTCGTTCGTCACAATACAGAAGCCCATGGCCGAACGAATAGAGACTGAACAGAAGTACTATGAGATGGAGTTGGGCGCTTCGCTCACGATAGAGGCAACTGTGATGCCGAACGATGCGTGGAACAGAGAGTTGGTATGGTCAAGCCGCAATGAAGATGTGGCGACTGTGGATGCCGACGGAGTGGTGACGGCTCAGAAAATAGGCGCGACCGTCATAACGGCAAAGACAAAATACGGCAATCTGTCGGCAGACTTCTCGATTGAAATTCTCAAAGGATTGGGCATAACACCATACGAAAACTCGGTGGCACTCAAATGGGGCAGCGACAACATGGAGGGTAGATGGCACATAACACTGAGCAGCGGCAACACTACGGTGGCCGACCTCGATTTGGATGAGACATCGGCCTACATTGACGACCTTGCCGCAGGCACAAGCTATAAGGTGGCAATAGTCGGCACCCCCACCGACCCCGACAAACCGGCAGTGGAACTGAACGGCACATTCTCCACCGAACCCCTCAGCGCCCCCTTCCCCTACATAAAAGGCGTGAAAGGTCGTTATGCAGCAGGCGAGAAGGTGACACTGATGTCGGGCGGCATAAAATACGACAAACCGTGGCAGAGCGAATGGTACATAAACGGCTCGCCCTATACCCCCAAAGAGGCGAATGTGACTCTCCCGCGGGGCAGACACACAATAGTCCTCAGGGTAATATCGACAGAGGGCGGTACGGATATTATCACAAAAGAGATTACGATAAACTAAGAGCAAGGAGATGAAACGAGCAATAGGGATAATTATTTCGATGGCGATATTGGCGGCGGCGGTCATCACAGGAGGTTGCACCAAATCGGGCGTGACAGAGGATATATACACCACCGAGCAACGTGATTTCATGGAGAAGAACGAGACGGGAATCTATCTGGCAAACAGCAGCACCACATTCACATCGGCAGACAGCCAGACGGCAATAAACAAAACGCAGTTGTTGTCGCGCATGCAACGTGACGACATGTCGATATATGCCAACTATGTGCTGGCCCAAGAACCCGAGGCGGGCAAAAATGTGACGGTAACAATAGAGGCCAGAGGAGTGTCGTTACCGAGCACATCGGGCAGTTTCATGGTGCTGAAAAAGAGCAGCGGAAAGGTGTGGTTGTGGGACAAGCAAAACAAAGCGGGCCATTTGATTCTCTGGGAATAATTTTAGGACAGAGGGTGCAGGAAGAGGACCGTAGCGGAGGGAGTGCGGGAACGTGAGATGGTGCAGGCTGCCCGGTCAGACAGAACGAAGACAGAAAAGCGTGTGTGCAATATGTGAGGACGAGCATTGAGAGAGCGATAGGGGCAACCACAACAGCAGTTCTGAAAAACATACAGACACACTAAGCTCCGTACGAAGCACAGAATGCGGAGGCATAAAGACACAGACAACGAGCAGAGAGAGCACGTCACAACAGGCCCGCCTCATAGAGCGTGATTATCTGCTCGATGAGGGCATCCTCTCCCACAGGGTCGTAACCGGCTTTGAGATTGGCCTTGAAGACACGTGCGATTGTATTCCAGAATTTGGCGGAAAACGAACCTCGATACTCATCGACGAGCATATAAGCCGTATAGGTGGTTTCGCGGTCGATGAGTTTTATGAGAATCTTACCCTGAGAGCGGGTCATCTTCATCAACACGGGCGTATATTTCTTCACTATCTTCTTCTCCAACGAGCGAGAAAGTTCGTCACGCTTGCGATTGCTGCCGGCAGTTTCATAAGCCATATTGAGCGAATCGAGATACATTCGCGCCTCCTTAGCATAGGGATACACCTTCTTCACATTATTGATAAGACGCTGATATTGGCGCATATCCTTAGGTCGGGTGAAGACATAAACGGGCAACACGTTCACCTTCTGGATGGTGTCGCCGGCCTCAACCTCGATGCCGCTAATAACTCCGCCACGAATAGACCACCGCGGACGCTCCTGAGCAGAGAGCGCACCGACGAAGAGGAACATCAGGACAAAAGTCCCTAACAATGCAAAACGTTTCATGGCGAGGTTATATCGTTGCCCTAAATATAATCATTTTTACTGAAACATAACGCATCGCCGCGACAGTTTATTTCGCAATAAAAGCGGGAGAAATAAAATTGTGGCAGATTCTTTATATGTGGAAAATTATTTATAATTTTGGGTCGCAAAATTAACGACTGAAAACAAACGATTTCAAACACTAAATAAACTATTTAAGTCATGAAACAAGCTATTGCTATTCTCACGGGCGGCGGTCCCGCTCCGGGCATGAACACCGTTGTAGGTTCGGTTGCCAAAACTTTCCTCACCAAAGGTTATCGCGTAATTGGTCTGCACGAGGGTTACACCGGTCTGTTTAAGGAGAATCCCCGCATGGAGGATATCGACTACAAACTCGCCGACGACATCTTCAATCGTGGCGGTTCTTACTTGCAGATGAGCCGATTCAAACCCACCGACAAGAATTTTGAGGAGGATTTCAACCTGAAATTCTTCACCGAGAACAA
>JAZODY010000048.1:0-3685 GCA_045597245.1 Tidjanibacter sp. | reverse complement strand
GACCTCGCCACGCTCAAACAGACGGTGCACAAATGGGTGTTCGACATACTCGGACTGAAAAACGAGAAGCAGGCCGGCAACGACTCTCTGGTCGCTCCGCTGGTGGAACTGTTGCTCGGCATACGCGCCACAGCCAAGAGCGAGAAGAATTGGGCACTCTCCGACGAGATACGCAACCATCTGACCGAGATAGGCATACGCGTAAAAGACCGCAAAGACGGCTCCGACTGGGAGGTGGCATAGCCACGTTTTCAGGGCGGCGGACCCCGATGCGCCCGATGCGCCTAAGTGGGCGATGCCCTCAAAAAAACAAAAAAGGCCGTAATTAAACAAAAGACAACCGGACAGCCCCGAGGACGATTTGTTCTCGGGGCTGTCCGGTTGTCTTTGTCGGTCGCGTCGTCATCCCTGCCTCTCCTTTGTCCGGCCCGACTCTCCGCTGTCTCAGCCGGCATCAGCCTGCTCCGCAATCGACCGTCGTTTCGTTCGGCAATATATTTCGGTGTTTTATATTAAAAATTGGGGAATTATTGTTTATTTTGTACCATGGCCAACAGAGTTATTATATAGTCCATGTTTAAAAAGGTTATTCGACCCATATTGTTTCTCTTTTCGCAGGAGCACGTGCAAGAGCTCTCGCTCAGGGTGTTGCATCTGCTTACCAAGATTGGGCCGCTGCGTTGGGTGCTGAACAGGTGCTACTCCTTTCGCCACCCCTCTTTGGTGCGCGAAGTGTTCGGAGTGAAGTTCGACAACCCGATAGGACTTGCCGCGGGTTTCGACCGCAATGCGGTATGTTACAGGGATTTCAAGTCTATGGGCTTTGGCTTTGTGGAGGTTGGTACGCTCACTCCGTCGCGTCAGGCGGGCAATCAGCGACCGCGTATTTTCCGTTTGCAGGACGACGAGGCGCTGGTGAGTCGTACGGGCTATCCCAACAGCGGTCTTGACCATGCGGTTGCACGCCTGCGTCGCCGAGGATATGGTAAAAAGATAGTGGTGGGAGCCAACATTGCCAAGAACAGAAACGTCGCCCCCGACAAGGCGGCGGCAGACTATCTGCGTCTGTTCCGCAATCTTTATCAATATGTGGACTATTTCACAGTGAACTTCAAGCAGCTCGTTCGCGAGGCCGAGTCGATGGGCATGACCGACGAGGAGATAAAGCCGCTCTTGGAGAGTATTCTGGCGGACCTCTTCGAGTTCCGTCGCGGACAGAATCAGTATCGTCCCATATTGTTGAAACTGTCGCCTGATTGGAGTATGTCGCGTGTGGACGACATGGTGGACATTCTTATCGATACCCCGCTCGACGGTCTTGTGGTGGCCGGAACGACCATTTCGCGCGAGAACATGAACACCCCCCGCAGGTATCTCGACAACCATGTGGGTGGAGGAGGCGTGAGCGGAGCTCCGTTGTTGGAGCGCTCTTTGGAGCTAATCAGATATGTGCACGCCAAGATGAACGGCATGTATCCTATCATAGGCGTGGGCGGAGTGATGACCCCCGAGGACGCAAAGGCCATGCTCGATGCGGGAGCCAGTCTTGTGCAGGTCTATACGGGACTTATTTATAACGGGCCATCGTTTGTGAAGAACATTTGTAAACATCTGGTCGAAGGAACGGCCGAAACAGAGGAGAGTCAAAAAGAGACCTTGAAGAAGGTATAAAAAAATAAAATTCAAAAATATGATAGCAGAAATTATTACCATCGGCGATGAGATTCTCATCGGCCAGATTGTGGATACCAATGCGGTATGGATTTCGGCGCAACTCAATGCATTGGGTGTCACCGTCGGCAGAAGAGTGACGGTGGGTGACGACGGAGACGAGATTGCAGCCTGTATCAATGCGGCCCGCCGACGCGCCCGCATAGTCATTATGACGGGAGGGCTTGGCCCCACCAAAGACGACATAACAAAACATGTCGCTGCACGCATATTCGGATGCGGGCTGGTGCGCAACGAAGAACAATATGAACTCAACAAGGCGCAACTGATGCGTAGGGGCATAGAGTTCAACGAACTGAATGCAGGGCAGTCCGACGTGCCCGAGGAGTGCAAGGTTTTGCATAATCATTATGGCACGGCACCGGGAATGTGGTTCGATTGCGAAGAGGGTTCGGTGCTCGTGTTCCTGCCCGGCGTACCTCATGAGATGAAGAAGATGATGGAGCTGAGTGTGCTGCCCAAGTTGAAAGAGCGTTTCCCGCTTAGGGATGTGGTTCATCGTACGGCTGTTACGTTCGGCATTGCCGAGTCGGTGCTGGCCGAGCGTATAGCGGAGTGGGAGAGAGCCTTGCCCGCCCATCTCCATTTGGCCTACCTGCCCAATCCGGCGCAGATGAAGTTGCGTCTGTCGGCCTATGATGTCGATGGCCGAGAGGTGAGACGCGAGATTGAAGAGCGATTTGCAGAGTTGGAAGAGATTGTGAAGGACCACCTGATTGGTTACGACGATGATACGCTGCCCTCGGTGGTGGCGCGACTGCTGACCGAACGCGGGGCGTCGCTGGCTGTGGCCGAGTCGTGTACGGGAGGTGCGTTGAGTGCCAAGTTTACGGCCATGTCGGGAGCTTCGGACTATTTCAAGGGTGGTGTGACTGCCTATGCCAACGATGTGAAGACGGGTGTGCTGGGTGTGTCGGAGAGCGATATTGCCGTGCATGGCGCTGTGAGCAGAGAGGTGGCCGAGCAGATGGCCGAGGGAGTGCGCCGTCTTTGCGGTGCGGATTACGGACTCTCCACCACCGGTATTGCCGGTCCGACGGGAGGAACGGATGACAAGCCGGTAGGTACGGTGTGGATGGCAGTGGCCACGCC
This sequence comes from Tidjanibacter sp., assembly GCA_045597245.1. Lineage (GTDB taxonomy): Bacteria > Bacteroidota > Bacteroidia > Bacteroidales > Rikenellaceae > Tidjanibacter. The sequence continues at coordinate 862 of JAZODY010000048.1, read as the reverse complement.
CGAAGGGGTGGTGTCGAGCCTGATGACGGGAGGCCGCCTGCGCGAACACAATATCGAGCATGCGTGTGCGAGGGTGATATACATGCTCTATCGCGAGTTGGTGGGGGCCGGTCCTGCCGACGGATTTATATTATAGGTATGAAACAACAGGCACGCCAAAATCGTTAATAAATTATCATGCTCGTTTTCATGCCCTTTTTCGCCCGCATAATCACACCTCTGCTCATCTCTCTCATGTGGTTTCCCGCCCTTGCGGAGAGAGGCGACGCCATAAGCATAGCCTTCTACAACACCCAGAATCTCTTCGATTACATTCCCTCGCGCGAAGGACGCGACGCGGAGTTCACTCCCGAAGGTGTGATGCGTTGGAACAAGGAGCGCTATTACGCCAAATTGGAGAATATTGCGGTGGTGATAGAGGAGCTGGATGCCGACCTTGTGGGATTGTGCGAGATAGAGAATCGCAGGGTGATAGAGGACATCGACGCAATGCTCTCCGAGAAGTGGAGCTACATCCATCACGAGAGCAACGACAAGCGCGGCATGGACCTCGCATTGTTCTACAAAACCGACCTGTTCGCCATACACACCACCGACCTGTTGTCTATGGGGCGCGGCCGCGAGGCTTTGCACATGAACGGCACGATAAGAAAAGGACGAAACACCGAGCGGCTCGACCTGCTCCTGTGCCACCTGCCCTCCTACATGAATCACCCCATCGTGCGACGCAGGGCACTGAGGTCGCTGAGAGAACTTTGCGACTCGCTGCATCTCAACGGCCGCCACGACCGGCTGGTGGTGATGGGCGACATGAACACCAACCCCCACGAGCCCACTTTCCGACATGCCTTCGGAAGACACG
>JAZODY010000047.1:0-3391 GCA_045597245.1 Tidjanibacter sp. | reverse complement strand
TCAATGTGATCATTGTTGATGGTGATACCGCGCTCTTTCTCCTCGGGAGCGTTGTCGATAGAATCGAACCTACGTTTCTCCGAAAGACCTGCTTTTGCAAGTACCTGAGTGATAGCTGCGGTCAAAGTGGTTTTACCGTGGTCGATGTGACCGATGGTACCGATGTTTACATGCGGTTTTGACCTGTCAAATTTTTCTTTTGCCATAATTCAATTGAATTTTATAAAGTTTTCTTTAACTAAATAATATTAATACATCGTTCTTTATCTGCAAAAAAGCGGGTGACACGAAACCTCTCTCTTTCTAAATCCCTTTAACTTTGTCGGCCGCACACCGATTCTCCGTAAAGGGATTTGTCTTTGGTCCCACATCACGCGTTATTTTCAGTAGAGCGGAAGACGAGGCTCAAACTCGCGACCCTCAGCTTGGAAGGCTGATGCTCTATCAACTGAGCTACTTCCGCATAATACGAACCGCATTGCCGCATTGCTGCAAGCGTCGTAGTTTTGTTCCCGACCGTTTCGTGACCTCGACGCCTGCTCACTGACGTCCGTCCACAAAACACCAATCCGCGTAATGTGGATTGGTTGTCTTGATTGGTAGTGGGAGAAGATGGATTCGAACCACCGAAGGCGTTGCCAACAGATTTACAGTCTGCCCCATTTGGCCACTCTGGAATTCTCCCGTATGTCTTTTTGCGCTCAGAGCCGATGGAGGGATTCGAACCCCCGACCAGCTGATTACAAATCAGCTGCTCTGGCCAACTGAGCTACATCGGCAATCAAATGCCCTTGCGGGATGCAAAGGTATAAATTATTTTTCATTACGCAAGCATCTGCGCAAAAAATTTTTTTCCAATCACGATACGTCCAAGAACCTTCGATTCCGTAACGGTGTAACTCCGCGAGAATCGGGTGCAAAAGTACAATAGTTTTCCGAATAAAAAAATAATCGGCATGTTTTTTTGCATCTTGTTCGATAAATTTTTCTTCAAACCCGCTGTCTTTCCGCTCTTTTGTCGTTTGCGGCATGCGTACGAAAGGAAAAAAGCGATGTCGGTTAGTCGGTCTTGTCGTCTTGTTCGGTCCTTTGCGGCATATCTCTCGGCCCGTTCCAAGCCCTCGATACTCCTCTCCGTCGCACCCGCAGGGGCGGGATTCCGGATGGAATGACCAAAAAATGCCGGAAAACTTTTGTGTTTCTAAACGAATTCGTTATATTTGATAGATTTTTGTTAAACTGCCGCAATTTGCGAATATTCATTAATTATATAAATAGCTAAAAGACCATGAAACGATTTTTTATTTTAACGGCTCTTCTCTCCGTGTTGGCCGTGGCAACCGACACCGACCGATGCAGCGCACAGGAAAACGACAAAGAGGTGGTGCTCACTTTGGGTGACTCTAACGGCTCGTTCAAATGGAGCTGGCCCGTGATGCTCAAAAACCTCATCCCCTCGATGGATTTCATCAACAACAGTGAGTCGGGACGTACCATCGGACAGACCAACCTCGGCCGCGAGAGTCTCAACGGATGTCTGATTATCGACGGCATCATGGAGGATGTGGATAAGCAGTTGGCGGGTCGCAACCTCAACTATATCGTGGTATGTTTCGGTACCAATGATGCCAAAGTGGATTTCAAGGACAAGACTGCCGAGTTTAAGGGCAACCTCGAAACCTTCCTCGATAAGATTGAGAACAGCGCTGTATATAAACGCAGCAAACCCGAGATAATTCTGGTTACCCCGTTCCCTATGGACGAGACGCACGAGAAGTTCGTGGCTGCCAAGTATGAGGGCGGAACGGAGCGCATTGCCGGATTCTGCAAGGATATGGAGGCTGTGGCTGCCGAGCGCGGATATAAATTTGTGAACGTCTTCAAGCACATGATGGAGAGTATGATTGAGAAGGGCTCCACCGACGGTGTTCACATCATGCCCCAGCTTAGTGCATATGTGGCCGGTCGTATCGGAGCCGAGATTACCGCTCCTGCCGCCAGCCGCAGCTCTTCACCCCTTGTCCCCGCCAAGTAGCGGTGATACGGATTGAGTGAAGTATATAATAGGTAATTATATACAATTTTACACTAACTCTTCATTCAGGCACAAATATACGATAAATTAACGAGATTTGAAAAAGAATTACTATATTTGCGAAGAAAATATGCGGTTATAATATAACCCATTACATACATAGCTCAATCGCTCTCGAATCACCACCTCGAAAATAGAATGAGCATAGAATATACAATTGGGTATGTGCCTTTTGGCGCAGACTAATCCATTGTATATTCGGCTTGTGGTGAGCCTGAGAGCGTTGGCAAGGTCTGCGCTTTCTTTTATTGGTTAAGCGTAGCAAGTGAAGAAATTATGTTTAACTAATAAATGTAAAGTTATGTGTCTTATTATTATTCTAATTTTTTTGATAATTGTATTGTTTATTGCAGACCCCGTGTTGGGTGGCATTGTTCTCGGAATTGTAATTATTTCGGGTGTTATATATGTGATAGGCGATAGTCAAAAATCAAAAGAAGCCCAAGAAACAGAGGAAAAGAAAAGACAACAAAGGGCAGAAGATAAGAAAAGGGCAGAAGAATCTGTGCAAAGAAGTATCGGACAATTGTCTGACAAATATGGTCGCCTTTCCAATACTATAAGATTAGAGAAATGGGAGGATATGCCCGACATCAAAAAGTGTTTGTTGGTTTTTGGAGAATCCGAACTATTGTATGTTGATGGCAGGGAGGTCTTGTTCAAAGATATTATATCGTATAGTATTACTGACGATTATAGAATTAAGCACGGAGAAGTTGAATACACAAGTGAAACGAACACATCTACTGGTAGTCTATTAGGCAGGAGCGCAGCGGGAGCCGTTCTTGGAGGAGGTGTTGGTGCTGTGATTGGAGCGTCATCAGCATCGAAAAACACAACAACCATTGGTAAGCAGAAAGATGATACAATCATACATAAGTATTCCCTATCAATCAATGTAAGAAGTTTAGAGAATCCTTTAATAAGAATGAATTTAGGTGATTCAACCCAAAAAGCAGAAGAGGTTAATGCGATATTCGCTTACATCATTGCATCGAAAGAATCGTAAGAGAAAGAGCCGTTATTCAGACGGCTCTTTCTCTTTGGGGTTGTAGTTTAGTGCTTGCAACAGCGATTGGTCGAAGTTGGATAATTTAGGCACTTCAACAACCTCGTTAAACTCTATTTCCAACTGAACAACCTTATTGTATTTCTGGTGGCACCACAGCAAAGAAAAGCAAAATAATGTAAAATCCTGATTTTCAATGAAAATCGGGATTTTTTATTTTTCCATAAAACGCAAAAAAGTGCGGTTCACGACCGCCTTTGGTGGAGCAGAAGGTGGAGCAAACGGGT
>JAZODY010000046.1:0-7041 GCA_045597245.1 Tidjanibacter sp. | reverse complement strand
CCCACCACAGCCACTTCATCTCTTTTGCCAGAGGATTTTTGGGCGGGCGGGGCGGCATGTTGCCTCCGCCGTTGCGGTTGCCTGTCTGCCGACCGTTTCTATTGGGGGTTGCGTTATTGTTGTTGTCTGCCATTCCTTTTCTGTCTTTTAGTTATCCTGATAATAGTGTTTTGCGGGGGCATCGGCCCACAGCTCCTCTAACCTGTAAAAATCTCGCATCTCTGAGAGAAAGATGTGTACCATCACATCCACATAGTCCACAACCACCCACAACGAGTTGGTCAATCCCTCCACGCGACGGGGGCTCTCGTCGAGATTCTTCTCCAAACGCTCCATTATGCCGTCGGCTATTGCGCTCACCTGAGTGGTGGAGTCGGCATTGCATATCACGAATGCGGAAGTGATGCTTCCGTCAAATCCCGAGAGGTCCAACGATACTATGTTTTTCCCCTTCTTGTCGTCTATCGCCTCAACGATTTCTTCTATAAGTTTTTGTGTCATTTTGTTGTCTTTCCGTTTTGCCCCTTTTTTGAGGCAGGGGTATTATCGTACAAAGATACTTATTTTGTATGAAATTATCTCTCTGTTGTGTTGCAAATATCCTGCTAATTGTTGTTTTCGACCGATATGCTCTCCAATATGACCTCTTTCAGTACCTTGATTACGTTCTCTTTTGCGTAGGTGCGGCGCATCGCTATCGAGATTTTTCGCGATGTGGCTCCTTTGGCCAGCGGTTTCACATTGTTGGCATGCTCCTCGGGTATGTAGGGGATGCTCATTTCCGGTATGATGGTCATCAGATTGGTGTTGTTCACGATGCGCATGAGGGTTTCCAGAGAGCCGCTTTCGAAGTTGTACGATATGGCCGAGTTGCGATTCGTGCCGCACAATTCCAATATCTGGTCGCGCAGACAGTGTCCCTCCGAGAGAAGTATCAGCTGCCTGGTGTTAATCTCCTCGATGCGTATGTTGGTGCGTTCATAGAGGGTGTTGTTGGGTGAGAGATAGACATAGAATCTGTCGTTGAACAGTTCGGTCTCCTTTATGCGTTCGGGACAGGTTCCGCCGGCCACAATGGCGGCATCGAGTTCGTCTTTGTCTATGGCCTTTATTATCTCGGGAGTGACCATCTCCCTCACTTCCAACTCGACCTTCGGGTAGCGTTCCGCGAAGGTGTGTATGAAAAGTGGCAACAGATAGGGGGCGATGGTGGGAATCACGCCGAGTCGCAATCGTCCCGAAATGCTCCCTTTCAACTCAGCCACCGACTCTTTTATGTTGTTGTAGGCATATATGGTTTCACGCGCTTTCTCCACCACGATTTCTCCTATCTGGGTGGGGGTTACGGGCTTCTTCGAGCGGTCGAGAAGTGTTACGCCGAGTTCCTCCTCCAAGTTCTTAATCTGCATGCTTAGAGATGGTTGGGTGACAAAACATTTCTCGGCGGCGAGCGAGAAACTGCCGTTGTTTACCACTGCCAACAGGTATTCGAGTTGAATTATGGTCATGTTTATGCTTATTTTATTTACAAAGATTATAAAAAATTCTTATGTTTCAAAGTCTTTTTTACTCTTTTATTTTAGCTTTTTTTCGCGTTGTGACATGAGAAATCTGTGAATAGGTGCGGGATGTTTCGGCAACATGTTGCGGGGCGTTTCATGGTTGTGGGCAAGCCGGTTTTTCGATGTGGAGGAATGCCTTTTTTTCGTCGGCGGCAATGTCTCTTTTGGCAGGGTGTCCCCGTATGTGGACAAAAAACAAGAGGCAGTCGCGGATGGGACTGCCTCTTGTTGCAATATTGTTACCTATGGTTACTTTTTCGATTTGGCCATCAGAGCCCTGCAATCCTCCACCGTCAGCGTCATGGGGTCTTTGCTCTTGGGGATGCGGTAGTTCTTGCCTTTGCACGAGATATAGGGACCGTACATGCCGTTCAGTATCACGATGTCGGGCTCGCCGTCAAACGTCTTCAAAGGTTCCTTCGACCTCTTGTCCTGCTCCATCTTTTGGGCAATCAACTCCGCCGCGCGTTCTATTGTCACCGTATGCGGGTCCTCCGTCTTGGGCAACGACACAAATTTGCCGTTCCAGCGCAAATAAGGGCCGAACTTACCTACACCGGCCACAACATCCTGTCCCTCATATTCGCCCAACGTGCGCGGTAACGAGAAGAGTTCCAGTGCCTCTTCGAGTGTGATGGTGGGTATGAGTTGTCCTTTCTTCATGGCGGCATAGCGGGGTTTCTCTCCCTCGGCTGCCTCAATCTGCACCATCGGGCCGTAGCGACCTATGCGTGCCGACACCTGACGACCGCTCGCGGGGTCGATTCCCAACACCCTAACCTGATTGATATGAGGATTCTGGGTTTCGAGAGCCTCCTCCACCGTGTCGTGGAACGGGGCATAGAAGTCCGAAATCATGGAGGTCCACTCCTTTTTGCCCTCAGCTATTTCATCGAACTCTTTCTCTACGTTTGCCGTGAAATTGTAGTCCAATATGGCCTTGAATTGACTCTCCAAATAATCGTTCACTATTATTCCTATGTCGGTGGGCGAGAGTTTGTTCTTCTCCTTGCCGACATTCTCGCTCAGCATCTTTTCGCTTATTTTGCCGCCTTTGAGCGTTATTTGCACATAGTTGCGTTTTACGGCATCGCGATTTTGTTTCTGCACATAGTCGCGATTGATTATCGTCGAAATCGTGGGGGCGTATGTCGAAGGGCGGCCTATGCCCAACTCTTCCAACTTCTTCACCAATGTGGCCTCGCTGTATCTGAACGGCGGCTGGGTGAAACGCTCCGTTGCCTCCACGCTCACTGCCGTCACGGCATCACCCACTCCCATCTGGGGCAGGATGCCTCCTCCCTCATTCTCGTTTTCGTCCTCCACCGACTCCGAGTAGAGTTTCATGAATCCGTCGAACACAACCACCTCGCCCGTAACGATGAACTGCTCCTTCCTCGTTCCGTCGCTTATCGCTATGGTGGTTTTATCGGTTTTGGCGGCCGTCATTTGAGATGCTACCGTACGTTTCCATATCAGGTCGTAGAGTTTTTTCTCCGTGGCCGTACCCTCTATGGTGTGTTTCTCTATGTAGGTCGGGCGGATGGCCTCATGAGCCTCCTGTGCCCCTTTGCTCTTTGTCTTGAATGTGCGCCACGACGAGTATTCTTCGCCGAACTCCTTGATAATCTCCGCCTTTGCTGCCGCCAAGGCCTGAGTGGCCAGATTCACCGAGTCGGTACGCATATAGGTGATGTGTCCGTTTTCATACAGTTTCTGGGCTATCGACATGGTTTGAGATACCGACAATCCCAGCTTGCGGCCGGACTCCTGTTGCAATGTCGATGTGGTGAACGGAGCCGCAGGTAACTTCTGGGCCGGTTTGGTTTCGCTCTTGGTTACTCTCCACTCTGCCGCATTGCACCCCTCCAACCATGCCACGGCATCCTCTTTCTTTTCGAATTGGTGGTCGAGAACCGCCTTGAAGAGGACCTTCGACGGGTCGTCGTTTCTGTAAAACTGAGCCGTCACTCGATAGTAGCAACTGCTCTTGAAGTTCATTATCTCCCTCTCTCTCTCCACTATGAGGCGCACTGCCACACTCTGCACTCTGCCGGCCGAGAGCGAGGGTTTCACCTTCTTCCACAGCACCGGCGAGAGCTCGAATCCCACCAGTCGGTCGAGCACACGACGGGCCTGCTGCGCATTGACCAGATTCATGTCTATCGTGCGCGGGCTCTCTATGGCTTTTAAAATTGCGTTTTTGGTGATTTCGTGGAAAACGATACGCTTGGTCTGCTCCACAGGCAGATTCAGCACCTGAGCCAGATGCCAAGCGATGGCCTCTCCTTCGCGGTCTTCATCGGATGCCAGCCAGATGTTGCCGGCTTCGCCGGTCAGTTTCATCAGGTCGGCCACAACCTTTTTCTTGTCTGCCGAGATTTCGTAGTTGGGGGAGAAATCGTTCTCTATATCGATGCCCAAGTCCTTCTTGGCCAAATCTCTGATGTGACCGTAGCTCGAACAAACCTTATAATTTTTCCCCAGAAATTTCTCTATCGTTTTCGCTTTGGCGGGTGACTCTACTATAACTAAATTTTCGTACATGTTTCTCAATCTCTCTTTTGATTGCCTGCCTCTTTTGATTGCTTTGCTTTTCTCCAAGCTCTTCCCTCTAACTTTGATTTCCTAACCTCTTGGCCCTGTGTCCCAACCTTTCAACCGCACTCTTCTCGTGGCTTTCGGTTTCGTGTTTCGTTCTCTCCGTCGGCCTCTGTCTTGCACTCTTACGGCATCGGGTGTCGTTCCTGCCTCTCTCCTCCGTCGTGTCTTTCAGCCTCGTTCCTTCGGTTTGGCATTCTCGCGACCGTCCGCCATACCCCTCTGTCAGGTCTTTTGCGGCACCATGAGCGGGATTAGCTGGGTTTATTGACCAGTGTGTAAGTGATATCCACCTTGATTTCCTGCTCTGCACTGCCCACCAATGCCACCTCTGCCACCGAGGTGAAGACAAAATTATATGGCATGCCGAGTGTGATGCGTTTCGAGTAGTCGGTTTGTTGCAACATCTTCTGCAAGTGGAACTCTATATTGATTACATACCAACCGTTGCTGCGATTTATGAATCCGTCGTAAGAGATATAATCCAGATAGGTGTAGTAGTAGTCGAGTGTGTTGAGGAGGGTTCCGTAGTCGAGATATGCACCTATGCGTTCCGGAGCCCCGTTGAATGCTTCTGCGGTCTTGGTCTTCACCGGAACATACATTCGGGCCTGATTTATTACCATGTCATAACCCTCCGGACAGAGTCCTTTGAGGTTGGCCACAAATTCGTCGTTGAATTCGAGCGTGGTGGTCAGACCGGCCATTCCCTGTACATAGGCGGTGGCTACCGGTGTACCGAGGTCGCTCATGCGTTCCTGAACGGGGGTGATACCCGTACCATCATAATCGTGCTTTATGAAGTTTATCGACACATTGTTCGTGTAGGTGGGGTCGTCACACAAAGTGTAAGTCCTTATGATGGTGTCCTGCACTGCCGTCGGCTTATCGGTCTTGTAGTTGTGGCCGAAAGTTCTCAGATAAGAGCCGTTCGAATAGGAGAGTTTCATGCCGTATATTGCGGCATCCTCGGGCGACTCGTCAGCAGGCATGATGCACAACCCATAGAAGTTGGCCGGCATCAGTGTATCTATATAGTAGTAGGTCGTGTCTACCGTACCCAATCTGGTCATGTAACTTTTGGCAAGCTCTTCGTTCTCCACTTTGAGTTTTATGGTATCCATCGCGTTGTCGTAGGGCAATCCCTTGTAGGTAAACGAGAACATGGGGGTGGGGTTAATCATCTCCTTGTAGTCCAGCGACGCATTGTAAACCGAATCGGGAAAGAGTTCCTGAGTGACCTCATATAGGTAGAACTTCTGCTCTTTGAGCGAGTCGCCTCCGAAATAATTCATATAGGTAAACAGCCATGTCGAGTCGGGGGTGTAGTTCACGCCCTTTTCGAAGTTACCATCGTTACGATAGTAGTACGTATATTGAAATATGGAGCCGCTTGTGGTCGTTCCCAACTCCTCGCTTTTTGTCTTTCCGAAGTTGGCCGTCTCCAAATGGTTCGACACGTGATAGTCGGTCACTGTGTTATATGTATTGATGTTACCCAACAGTGTGGCAAACTTCACCTTCATGCCCTGTCCGTTGGGGATGAGGTTGTCGCCCATGTCATATTCCACCTTTGTGCAACAGGTGAGAACAGTCAGAATTGCAACTATCACTCCTCCCGCGAGCGCAGGCCTGTTATGCAAGAATCTCTTCATAGAATCTATGGTAATTGTCTAAATATTTTTCGTCTGATTTGTCGGTGTTCCACATCACTTTGCCTTCATAGCCGTCCAGCAGTCTCTTCATACCCTCGTTCACATCTTCCTGCTCCACTATGACGCCGTCCGTGTTATCAATAACGAGTTTCATGAGGTTTTGGTATGAAGCCTCCGAAATAATGTCGAGTTTTTCTCCGGTCACGCCCTCTTTTTCCAACGTCTCCTTAAATTCGGTGTTCAATGCGCCTTCGAAGCCGTCGTTGTAGAGCGAGCACACAATCTTCACATCTTTGAACAGCGGGTCGTCGGCAAATGCGTTGCGCAGATAGAGCGGGGTCACACCCGAGAACCAACCGTGGCAATGCACGATGTCGGGTTGCCAACGCAACTCTTTAATGGTCTCCAACACGCCTCTCGCGAAGAAGATGGCCCTGTCGCCGTTGTCATCAAAAAATTTGCCGCTTGTCGGGTCACACAGCGTGGCCTTGCGCGAGAAATGGTCGTCGTTGTCGATGAAATAAATCTGCACTCTTGCTGCGGGGATAGAGGCCACCTTTATGATTAGCTGGTGGTCGTTGTCGTTTATGATGAGGTTCATTCCCGACAGGCGGATTACCTCATGCAACTGATTGTGGCGCTCTTTTATCACACCGAAACGTGGCATGAATGTTCGGGTTTCGCATCCGCGCTCCTGCATGGCTTGCACAAGCGTGCGACACAGTTGCGACATGTCGCTCTTGGGGAGATAGGGAAATATCTCCTGACATACATATAATATCTTGGTTTTATTCGGCATATCAATTCACAAAAGTAGTAAAAATTTGTCAAAAAATCTAAACCGCTTCTCTCTACAAAATCAGCATCGCATCGCCATACGTGCCGAAACGGTAGCCCTCTTTGATGGCCACGTTGTAGGCGTTCATTATATTGTCGTAGCCACCGAATGCGGCAACCATCATCAGTTGGGTCGAACAGGGCAGGTGAAAATTGGATATCATGCTGTCCGCCACGCTGAACACATAGGGGTCGAAGATGAATTTGTTTGTCCAGCCCTCATAGGGTTTCAGCATGCCCGTCGTGGAGACCGAACTCTCTATCGTGCGCATCACCGTCGTACCCACCGCACACACTCTGTGGTCCTCCGTCTTGGCGTGGTTGATTTTGGTCGCCGCCTCCTCGGAGATGAATATCTGTTCCGAATCCATCTTGTGTTTCGTCAG
>JAZODY010000045.1:0-7339 GCA_045597245.1 Tidjanibacter sp. | reverse complement strand
TTGCCCCTTCCCAAAAAAAATCCACAGCAACAAACAAGCCTGCCTAACAAAAAAACTTGTTAGACAGGCTCTTTTTTGTTCAAGGTCTCTCGCCCCGACTATCTCTTCACACACTCTCCCGCACCTTCCGTTCTCCTCTCTCTACATTGTTTTCCTTTTTCCTCCCTCGTCCCACTCAAATTATATTTTTATTTAAAAAGGGTTTCGAGGGGGCAATCGAGGTCATCGATTTCGTCTCTGACAACCTCGGCCATCAGAGCCGCACCCTTCTTTGAAAGGCGGTCGCTGCCTACGAAGAGTTTGCCGATTGTGGCAGCCGACAGGTCGTTCATCTCGTCTATCGCCTCACCATTGAGGTCGATGAAGAGAGCACCAGCCGCCTCGGCAGCCTCTCGCGCCCACGCGCCGTAGTTCTTGGCATTACCGACAAGCGTACCGCTCTCGTCGAGAACAGGCACATAGCTCAACACGATGGGGGTGGCACCCTTCTCGATGATGTCCATGCAGTATTTGCGAATGTAGAATCCGTAGGTGTAAATACCGTTGTGACGCCCCGTGCGCTCCATGAGCATCACCTGCTTCTCGTCGCCATTGCCGTCGAGAACACCGCGGGCCTCGCCCACATTGATGTCGCCGCTCTCGTCATAACCGAATTGGATGAGGACATAATCGCCCTCCTGCACCGACTCATAGACGGCGTCCCAATGACCTGCTTCGAGATAGGTTCGCGTTCCGAGGTCGGCCTGAGTGCGGTCATCGACCGATATTTTTTTGCCGTCGAGCATCTTCTTCAAAGAGGCTCCCCAACCGAAGGAGTCCTTGTCGCCACCCATCGTTCCGTCGCCCACAAGGAAGAGCACCGGACGGCCCGCCACGCGCACAGCACTGCTGTGGGTAACCTCGGGCAACAGATAGTTTTTGAGTTCTATGTCGCTGGCACGCAACAGGGTTTCGAAGGTTTCGAGATTGTCGCGCGCACCGAAGTCGCTGGTATGGATGTTGTCGCTGAAAAACATGTACGACACTTTCTTCTTGTCGTAAACATGCTCATACTTGTCCGAACCTGCATTGTTAAAGTCGAGGAATGGGACATCCAGCTCCGCGGCCACACTCTTCAACCACGGCGTGTAGGAGTCCACATTGTAACGAATCAGCGTGCCGTCCTCGTTCCACTTGTCGCGCGGAGTGAGCGAGAGAAGAACGGGCTTCCCGCCGTGCTCACGCGTCTCGTTCACATAGCGACGGATATATTCGCCATAGGAATATACGGTGGATTTTTCGCCGTTGGTTTCATTCACCACCTCAATCGACTCCTTGCCCGTTCCCGGAATGGAATTACGCGAACGAGCCGTATCGTAGGGACCGCTGTCGTTGTGTCCAATCTGGATAATCATCCAATCGCCCGGTTTAACCCCCTTCACCACATCGGCCCAAAGACGGTCGTAGAAGGTACGGCTGCTCGTTCCGCCCATGGCGTGGTTCTCCACCGAGATACGCTCCGTATCGAAGAGGTCCTCGGCATAGTAACCCCAACCGCGCTGACCGTTGTCGGCATTGCCTTTGGTGCCGGTACGCATGGTGGAGTCGCCAATCATGAAGACAACCGGATTGTCGCCTTTGCGCGAAGAGCCCGCCTCGGGACGCTGGGTGCGTCTGAGCTCCTCGGCCTCCACCTGCGGGGCGACATTCACATTCTCGGAACTCACCGGACGATAGTCGGGACGACGCTGCTGTTGCTGTGCCGCGGGAGCACCCTGCATTGCCGCGCGGTTGCGACCCTGAGCGGCGGTATTGGGCGAATTGTCGAGAGCAATACTCACTCTCGGAGCCTCGCCCTGCTGGTAGATGGGTTCGCCATTCTTCACCGTAAGGTTCAATCCGCTGAAATCGGTCTGACGGGTATGACGCAGCGAAATACCATACTCGGCTTTCACGTCGCAATCCTCAAAGAAGAATACCTTCTCGGCCATGGGCTCGGTATCGAAACCTGCAATTGCACCGGCCACACGCACCTCACCATCAACATTTATCAGACGTATGTTTCTCAACTCCGAGAGTTTCTCTGCGGGCGGCTCGAACTCGCCCTGCATGCGCCACATCATGTTGCACTCCAACATGCACTGGCAACCCTCCAAGATGATATTCTCAAACGTGATGTTCTCCACCACACCGCCCCTGCTGGGCTGGCTCTTGAAACGAATCGGAGCAGAGTTGTTCTTGCCCATCACGCAGTTGCGCACAATCACATTGCGTATTCCGCCCGAAATCTCGCTGCCCATGGCCACACCTCCATGACCGTAGTTGAAGTTGCAGTTCTCGATGATGATGTCCTCGCTGGGACGTCCCACGCGACGACCGTCGGAACCTTTACCCGACTTGATGGAGATACAGTCGTCATAGACGCTGATGTCGGTGTTGCGCACCACCACATTCTTCGACGAGTCGATGTCGATACCGTCGGAGCTGGGGATGTATGCCTCGGCCAGAATTTCGAGATTGTCCACCGTAAATCCGTCGGTGTAGAGAATGTGCAGACACCAACACGACTGGTTGAGCATCAACAGGTCGCGCACCTCGCCGCCCGGGCAGTTGGTGAAACACAGCAGACGCGGACGCGAGCCCATCGTCTGAGCTATATTGGCTCCCTGAGCCAGTTGCTCCATAACCGTCTTGGATTGCTCGGCCTGCTGCTGTTGTTGTTGCGGAGCACGACGACGCTGCGGCCATGCCAGACCGTTGCCGTTGATGGTACCCTCGCCAAACACGCGCACTCCCGGGGAGTCATCGAAGTTCAACAAGGCACACGTGTGCTCCACCTCAATACCCTCAAAACGGGTGGCAATGATGGGATAATCGCTCTGATTGGTGGTTCCGGTGAGCATGGCACCCTTCTTCACCTCCAAATCGACACCGTTTTTGAAGAACAGGGCGCCGGTCATAAATTCGCCACCGTCCACCACTATGCAACCGCCTCCGGCAGCATGAGCCTCGTCAATGGCCTTCTGGATGGCAACCGTATTTACGGTCTTACCGTCGGGTACGGCACCATAGCTGCGTATGTCGTAGCTCTTCTCGGCCTGACCTGCCACGGCAGCTGTGACGACCATGAGAAACGACATACAGATAGTCAAAAATTTTTTCATGTCTAAACAAGATTGATTTGTTAATTAATATGTCTCAAAGTAAAAATCCGCTTCCGAATATCTATCCCAAAATTAACAATTTTTTCCGAAATGGTTTCACAATATCACCTCGACAACACTCAAAACAGCTGATTTTGTCCCCGAAGATGAAATCTGCGAACAAAAAATCGTATATTTGCGACATGAAACGGTTGTCGGGCATAATACTCATAGTGATTTTTCTGTGTGCTTCATGCGGAACGACCCTGCATTACAACTACAAGCACGGGCGATTAGCCAAACTCGCTTTCTGGTTCAACGACGCCAACAAGTGCATCAAGCACGGCTGTCAGGATTGCCACACCGAGTATGAGTTGGTAATCATGAAGACCGACCAGATTCAGGTGAACAACGACTATACGATTCCGATTGCCATGTCGTTCTCGCTTGCATTCGACACCGTTCCCTCTTTCATCTGCGTCGCACCCGCCATTCGTGACGACATTATGCGACAAATCTGTTTCGGCCCGCCGGAGTTGCCCGATGATGGCATTGTGGTGCGCAACTGCCGACTCACCATTTAACATAAGCCCCCCTTTGCAATCGACAATATTAATCTCCCGACCGAGGGAGAGATGTTGTCCGTTGCCCGTTATCTGCCTCCGCCGAAACGACAGGTCGGAGTTCGGCATGAAATAAAGGGTGCCGATGAACTTGAAAATCACAAAACAAATTAACAGATAAATATCATGACCAAAAAAATCATTTCAGCGGCTATCGCATTGCTCTGCTCTATGGCGGCAATCGAAGCCTCGGCTCAGGTGACCGGAGTGGTCCGCGATGCTTCGGCCGACAACACTCCCATGACGGGAGCATCGGTATATTGGGCCGGAACAACCATCGGCATTGTTTCGGATGCCAACGGAGAGTTTACGGTAAGCCGAGTGAAGGGCTATGACAAACTCGTCGCTTCGTTCATGGGTTACATGCCCGACACGGTGCAAATCACCTCCAACCATCAGGTGGTGGAGTTCTCGCTGCAACCGGCCCGAATGGAGGAGATTGTGGTGGAGGGTATCCGCCGCGGCAACTTCTCCTCGCTCAACGGACTGCTCAAAGACGAAATCATCAGCCTCTCCGGTCTGACCAAGATGGCTTGTTGCAGTCTGTGTGAAAGTTTCGAAAACAGTGCCTCGGTGTCGGTGGGTTACAGCGACGCCATGACCGGCACAAAACAGATTAAGATGTTGGGACTCGCCGGCGTCTACACCGACGTGATGGAGGAGGGTCGCCCCGTAATGCGCGGCATGGGCGCCCCCTACGCACTGAGCTACACTCCGGGTGCATGGCTCGGAGGCGTGTCGCTCTCGAAGGGTGTGACCTCGGTTGCAAGCAGTCGTGAGGCCATCTCGGGCCACATCAACATGCAGTTCCCCGACGCCCACACCATCGCCCCCTTCTTCTTCAATGCCTATGCCGACAGCGAGGAGAGATATGAGGCCAACGCCTACGGCAATATTCAACTCAACGACAAACTCTCGACCGCCATCTTCGGCCACGTGGCAAACAACACCGTGAAGATAGACCAGAACCGCGACGGATTCCTCGACCTTCCCAAGACCCAGACCTACGCTCTGGCCAACCGCTGGGAGTATGCTTCGGACCCGATTCAGATTCGCGCCGGAATGAAATATGTGAAGGACGAGCGTCTGGGCGGCAGCATGAGATTCGACCACGCCGCCGACCGCGGCAGTCGCGACCTCTACGGAACCGGAATAAACAACGAGAGTTTCAATGCCTTCGTGAAGGCGGCCATCCCTGTGGGTGCTCACATCTTCGACGAGGCCACTCAGGAGAGCAAACGCTCCAACATCTATCTCATTCTCGACTACAACCGTTTCTCGACCGACAACTACTTCGGCTGGCAGAAAGCCTATAAGGGCAGCGAGGATGCATTCTATTTCAACGGTCAGTACAGTTGGTATCTGAACACCTCGAATCACATAGTGGCAGGTGCAACGGCCACCATCAACAGCTATGACGAGATGGTGCGCTCCAATGTGTTGGAGGCCTCCAATACCGTAGGCGAGAAGGTGTGGGACCTCGACGCCACCGAGCGTGAGGCAGGTGCCTTCATCGAATATGGCTACACCCACTCCGACGCCTTCAATGTGGTGCTGGGCTACCGCGCCGACTACCATAATATGTTCGGCTGGATTCACACACCGCGCATCCATGCCAAATTGAACATCACTCCCAAATTGGTGCTCCGCGGTTCGGCAGGCTACGGCTCGCGCACAAGCAACATCTTCTCGGACAACATGTCGGCCTTCGCAACGGGACGATTCTTCAACACCGACATGCTTGGCGACGACCATCTTTTCCTCGAAACAAGTGTGACCTACGGCGGCAGTCTGACATGGAACTTCAAACTCGGTCGCGACGACAATGCCATGCTCAGTTTCGACTACTTCCACAACAACTTCTTCGACCAGATTGTGATGGACCAAGAGCGCGACATGAGCAGCATCTATTTCTACGAACTCGATGGAGATGCCACTTCGGCAGCCTATCAGGCGGACTTCAATTGGACCCCCGCACGACGTCTTGACCTGTTTGCCTCGTTCCGCTACAACGATACAAATGTGACCATACAGCGTGCCGATGGCTCGCTCGCCGAGGTGGAGCGCCCGCTGACCAGCCGCTACAAAGGTCTGGTGAATCTGCGCTACACGATGCCCAACTCCAAGTGGATTTTCGATGCCACCGCACAGTTCAACGGCAAGAGTCGCGTTCCGACCCAGACGGGAAATCTCGACGACGCATTCTACTCGCCCGAGTACTCCATGTTCTTCGCACAGGTAACCTACAAGACTAAGGTGCTGGATGTATATGTGGGTTGCGAGAACATCGGCAACTATATTCAGAAAGAGTCCATCGTAGGCGGCCACGACCCCTTCTCGCCGGCCTTCAACTCGTCACTGATATGGGGCCCGCTGACAGGCAGAAAGTTCTATATAGGTTTGCGCACCAATCTTGTGCGTGAGGACGGCCACGACCATTCTCACTCACATTCGCGTTCGCATGCCTACACCTATCCTCGTACAGACTCGGGTGCGCACGACCACAGCCATGAGGGGCATGACCACAGCCACGAGGGGCATGACCACAATCATTAACAAAAAAACCTCGGAATGCAAGTACATTCCGAGGTTTTTTCTTTCCTCCAATCCGGTCGGCCTCATGGACGCCGCCGAGAAATAAATCCGTTCCGACACCGAAGATACTTTCGTCCTCCGATGACGAGACGAATCCGGCCGATGCTGTCGGTGAGGCTATTTTATATCTATCGAGCGAGAACTTTCGCGTTTCTCGTCGCGGCCGCGCTTGGGAATCTCTATCGTGAGCATTCCGTTCTCGACGGTGGCCCGGATGTTCTCTCGGTCAATATTGTCGGGCAGAATCATGCGCTGCTGGAACTGACTGTAAGAGAACTCGCGACGCAGATAGGTGTGTTTTTTCTTTTCGTCGTGTCGCTCCATGCTCTTCTCCATGAGAATCAGGAGTTCGTTGTCGTTTTTGAGTTCGATTTTGAAGTCGTCCTTCGTGAGCCCGGGGGCGGCGACCTCCACATTGTAGCACTCGGGGGTCTCAATGATATTGACCGCGGGGGCGGTTGAGCTGGTCTTATCGACCCACTCATTGCTGAAAAAATCGTCGAAAATGTTAGGCAGCCAATTCTGCGTTCTTCTTACCGGCATCATCTCTTTCTCTTGTTTTTTTGATTTGTTTCACATTCGTTTGTCCGTCTTTTTTGCAGGCGGAGCAATCGCTATCACTTCTTAGGGATGCAAAATGAGTGCCACTGCGGGACGGGAAGGCGGGGTATGAGTGGCGGATTGTGGCGGGCGGAAGAAGAAAAAGAAAATTTTTTCGGGCAAATAAATTTGTTATAAACAAATTATTACTATTTTTGCGCTCGAAATGTGCGTCATGCCGTTTCGAAATATACGGAGAGATGCCGGAGTGGTCGAACGGGGCGGTCTCGAAAACCGTTGATCCTTTTTGGATCCCAGGGTTCGAATCCCTGTCTCTCCGCAGCAAAGGGTGTAAATCAAGCAGTTACGAGATTTACACCCTTTTTTACACCCAAAAATCGAGGTTGGGGTGTATTTTTTTTGAATTTTTAAGATAAATGCTGGCGAAAAAAGAAGAAT
>JAZODY010000044.1:0-3290 GCA_045597245.1 Tidjanibacter sp. | reverse complement strand
TTCCGTTTAAAAGTTTGTATTTAAGGAAAAATGTTTATTTTTGCGGGATTAAAGGACAGAAATTTTTAAAAACAAAAAAAAACAATAATAAACTTAAACAAAAATGCAGAACAAAGGTGTAATCAAATTACTTGCAATCGTATTGGCGCTTGCATGTTTGTATCAGCTCTCGTTCACATTCGTGTCGAACGGAGTTGAGAGAGATGCCTCGAAGTATGCCGCGCAGTTCGACGAGAACATCCGCGACTTGAAACAGCAGGCCTATCTCGACTCAATCAAGTCAAAAACAGTCTATAATCTCGGTTTGGTGAAATATACCTACAACGAGGTGAAAGAGAAAGAACTCAACCTCGGTCTGGACCTGAAAGGCGGTATGAACGTCATGCTCGAAATTTCGGTGGCCGACGTGGTGAATGCCCTCTCGAATGAGAGTCAGGACCCCGCTTTCAGACAGGCTTTCGAGGAGAGCAAAAAGCAGGTGCAGAACACGAACGACGATTTCATCACCGTTTTTGCAAAGAACTATGAGGCCATCTCCAACGGCAGCCCGCTGGCTCACATCTTCAACAACCAGACGCTCCGCGAGAAGGTGACTCCCAACAGCAGCAACGAAGAGGTAATCAGAGTATTGCGCGATGAGACCGAGAGCACCATAGCAAGTTCTTACAACGTGTTGCGCAACCGTATCGACCGTTTCGGTGTAACCCAGCCCAACATCCAGAGATTGGATAACGGCGGCCGCATCTTGGTGGAGTTGCCGGGTGTGAAGGAGCCCGAGCGTGTTCGTAAACTCTTGCAGGGAACGGCATCGTTGGAGTTCTGGGCCACCTATGACAACAGCGAGATTTATCCCGTATTGGAGTCGGCCAACTCCATCATCGCACAGCTCAACGCTGCAAGCGAGCAGATGGTTCAAACCGAGTCCGACGAGGTGGAGACCGAGGAGGAGGTTGCCGAAGAGGGTAACGCCCTCATCGACCAGATTGCCGAGGAGAGCGTGAGCGAAAGCGACGACATCGAGGCATTCGAGAAGGCATTCCCGCTCTTTGCTAAACTCTCGCCCCTGACCGACGCAACCGGCAATCTGATGACCGGTCCCATCGTAGGTTATTCGTTGTCTTACGATACGGCAGCCGTTAATTCCTATCTTGCCCTGCCGCAGGTCAAGGCTCTTCTTCCGAGAGATTTGAAGCTGATGTGGGGTGTGAAGGCCATCGACGAGGCCGAGACCATCTTCGAGCTCTATGCAATCAAAGCCAACACCCGCGACGGCAAGGCACCGCTGGACGGCAGTGTGATTGTCGATGCCAACGAGGAGTACTCTCAGTATGGCTCCAACGCCGAGGTATCGATGGTGATGAACGCCACCGGTTCGAGAACGTGGGCAAGAATGACGGCAGACAATATCGGTCAGTGCATCGCCATTGCATTGGACGGTTATGTATATTCGGCACCGAGAGTTAATTCGGAGATTACCGGCGGTCGCTCGCAGATTACCGGCGACTTCACCATTCAGGAGGCCACCGACCTTGCAAACGTGCTGAAATCTGGTAAACTGCCCGCTCCCGCACGCATCATTCAGGATACCGTTGTGGGTCCGTCGCTGGGTCAGGAGTCAATCAACGCAAGTTTGATTTCGTTCCTGCTGGCATTCGCGCTGGTACTGCTCTACATGATATTCTTCTACAACACGGCCGGTATGGTGGCAAGCGTGGCTCTTATTTGCAACGTATTCTTCCTGTTCGGTGTGTTGGCATCGTTCGGTGCGGTGCTCACTCTGCCGGGTATCGCCGGTATCGTGCTGACGTTGGGTATGGCAGTGGACGCCAATGTAATTATATATGAGCGCGTGAAAGAGGAGTTGCGTGCAGGCAAGGGATTGTCGCTGGCCATCTCGGAGGGTTACAAGAACGCCATGTCGGCCATCATCGACTCCAACCTCACCACCATCATCACCGGTGTGGTACTCTTCTTCTTCGGAACGGGTCCCGTACAGGGCTTCGCCACCACGCTGATTGTTGGTATTATGACCTCGCTCTTCACGGCCATCTTCATCACTCGCGTACTGTTCACTTCGCGCTTGGAGAGAAACCGCAAGATTCGTTTCTCGAACAAAGCCACCGAGAACTTCCTCTCGAATACCAAAATCGACTTCATCAACATCCGCAAGGTCTCTTACGTTGTGGCAGGTGTGTTGATTCTGGCATCGACGATTTCGTTGTTCACCAGAGGAATGGACTTCGGTGTTGATTTCACCGGAGGTCGTACCTTCACCGTTCGTTTCGACAAGGATGTGACCGCCGATGAGGTTCGTACGGCATTGAACGACGTATTCCTTTCGGAGGAGGTAGAGGGCGACATGTCGCAGAGAAGTGTGGATGTTAAGCAGTTCGGTGCGGCCAACCAGATGAAAATCGTCACCCAGTATAAATATGACGACCAGAGCGACGACGCAACCGCCATCGTGGAGGGTCTGCTCCACAAGGCACTCAGCCCGCTCTATGCTCAGAGCCTCTCGCTCGACGAGTTCACCTCGACGGATACCAATATAAACGGTATCATCTCGGCCGACATGGTAGGCCCGAGCGTTGCAAGCGACATCACCAGAAACGCATTCATCGCCGTATTCATCGCGCTGATTGCCATCTTCTGCTACATCCTCTTCCGCTTCAAGAAGTGGCAGTGGAGCTTCGGCAGCACGGTTGCCCTGACTCACGACGCATTCGTAACCATCGGTATCTTCTCGTTGTTGCACGGTCTGCTCCCCTTCAACCTCACCGTTGACCAGGCATTCATCGCAGCAATCCTTACCATCATCGGTTACTCTATTAACGATAAGGTGGTTATCTTCGACCGTATTCGTGAGTACATCACCCTCTATCCCAAGCGTAACATGAAGGAGACCATCAACGGCGCCGTAAACGCAACGTTGGCCCGTACAATCAACACCTCGGGAACCACCTTCATCCTTTCTCGAAGAGACGATTTTATCCAAACCGACGAAAGCTCCGCCACAAATAAAGAGGATATTCGTCGTATCGATACGGAGACATTCCTGATTGGGGTGTTTTCTTCCGCCTTGGGGAGGAACGTTCGCCGTCGTGCTTTCGATAATTTTCAAAAGCGCTTGCTGTACGCCCTCGCCCGAAACGTCGCGCGTAATGGACACGTTTTCGCCCTTTCTTGCAATTTTATCAATTTCGTCGATATAGATAATACCGCGTTCCGCGCGGGAAATATCGTAATCGGCGTTTTGGATAAGTTTCAAAAGGATATTTTCTACGTCCTCG
>JAZODY010000043.1:0-5258 GCA_045597245.1 Tidjanibacter sp. | reverse complement strand
GGCAGACCGTGCGTATCCCATCCGGCCTTGCGGTGTACCAGATAGCCCTGCTGCGTTTTGTAGCGGCAGATTACGTCCTTTATCGTTCGTGCCATCACGTGGTGTATTCCCGGCAATCCGTTGGCGGAGGGGGGGCCCTCATAAAAGACAAACGTGGGGCAACCCTCTCTGGTGGAGGTACTCTTGCGGAACGTGTCGTCCGCATCCCACTTTTTCAATACTTCATCAACCACTTCGGGCAGGTTCAGACCCTTGTACTCATTGAATTTCTCAGCCATAATAGTCTATACTCTTGCTTATATGAACTTGCAAAGATAAAAAATTATTACACAGCTTTAACCTCTTTGCATCATTTTTTACGCTCCCCTGCCCCGCACGCCCCCTGCGCGGTGTTTTTTTCGTGTTGCGACGGAGGATTTCCGAACCGTTTTTCGTATTTTTGCCTTTGCAGAGACAAAAAGATGTGAAACAGGGCCGTAACGGTCGGCCCGCAAAAAGAGGAAACAAAGATGAAAAGAGAGAAAATCGTAGCCCTCGTGGCGCATGACAACATGAAACACGACCTTGCCGAATGGGTCGATTGGAATTGGGCAACCCTGCTCACCACCCGTCTGGTCTGCACCGGCACCACCGGAAAGCTCGTCGCAAAGACATTGGAGGAGCGACGCGGCGAAGACAAGGTAAGCCATCTGGACATAACCATGCTCAAATCGGGTCCGCTGGGAGGCGACCAGCAGTTGGGCTCCATGATAGCCGAGGGCAGGGTGGATGCGCTCATCTTCTTCTGGGACCCCATGCAGGCCCAGCCCCACGATGTGGATGTGAAGGCGTTGCTGCGTCTGGCCACGCTCTACAACGTACCCACGGCCATCAACCGCTCTTCGGCCGACTTCATAATCTCCTCGCCGCTCTTCAAGAGCGAGGAGTATGTCCCCTACGTGAAGGACTACAAGAGCTACATCGAGCGCACGCTGCACCTCAAATAACGAGAGGGTCGAACATCGAAAATCATCAAGAAAAGAGACTGAGATACGGAAGGCGGCCGCATGTCGTATGCGGCCGCCTGAAATTATGCCGTCCTATCGCCGTCACCCCGTCATCCGTTCCCGACGGGGCCCACAGTCATCGGCGGGTGCGTATCGTGCGGGAGCCGTAAATTCATCCGCCCCGCCAAGCGTAATCGTCCTCCCGTCACAAAGGCCGTGGTTTTGGGCATCCGCTTACTCAACAACCGATAGAGTCCCAGCCCCACGCCGACGGCAATCGCCGCCGACACGAAAAACAACATGGTGGCACGCGCCTCCGTCGTGCACGGAACAAAAAAGAAAAGCACACGTCGAATGATGGGAAGGGCAATGACGTGATAAGCATATATAAAGAAACTGCTTCGTGTCAAGAGGTCGTTCACCCTCCATCGGCCTTTACTTATGTTTACGGCCGACAGAGCCGTCACGAATGCCACTCCAATCAACACCCCCGCATTTCTGACATATATGCCCCAGTCATGGTCTCTGCACACAAAAATCGCCGCCATGAACACCGCATACAACACGCCCAAAAGCCTTGCATGCGGTTTGACCAAATCGACGAAGTTCCTCTTGGTGACGGAGAAGTAAGCCCCCGCTGCAAAGAAGAAAAAGGCCTCAATTTCGAATCCCGCCGCATCAAACCACCAGTCCATCATCCAAAGCAGCCCCAGAATCGCGGGAAAAAGCCAATCCAATCTCTTCGTGAACCAATATATGACAGGCGAGAACACCGACACCACCATCAATGTCCTGAGAAACCACAACTGATAACTGACGGGATAATTTTCATATTTCCAGTTCCAAAACGCCATCAGCCAATCCTTGACGCCATACCCCTCGCCTATGAAATATTTCGTGGACCCGGGGAACAGCAACCCCGCGCCATCATAAAAAACTATATACAGCGCATTCCAAACGAGATAGGGAATAAGCAGTGTGAAAATGCGTCTCTTCAACTTTCCGCCATAATCCTTCAACGTGAACCCCTCGGACTTGTAGAAGAAGAGATACCCCGAAAACATAAAGAACAACGGCACGCAGATGCGGGCAAATATCCTTGCGAAAATATACATGGCGGATTCGTAGAACGGGAACGCTCCGTCGAACGGGTGTGTAACCGTAAGGTCTCCTTCGACTCCGTTCACTATGGAGATTCTCGAATGAATCAACACCACTCCCACAATCAACGGGAAACGAAGAAATGCGATGACCTGCGACAGCAACTCTTCTCCGTCAATGATTCGGGCCGGTTTCATGCGTTCATTATTTATAGGGGGGGGGTAAAACACCATTCATGTCAAAAATGCCTGATTTGGTGCAAAATTAACCAAAAAAGGGCAATCCGCAACGCTTCATGCCGAAAAAAGAGCGACCGCAACACATTGCGTGCGATTGTCAGGCAGGGCCCTATGCGCCCTAAGAGCGAGGAGCATTCCCTCCCGCACAAAGGAGCGCGGGGCGCACGCCGCGCCTCAACCAATCCGAAAAACGTCGGAAAGAGAGAAAACGATACGGAAAGCGGTCGCACACTCATGCGAGTGTGCGACCGCAGTTGCTTTTCACCGGTTCCCTTTCTCGGTCATCCGACGCGGGAGCCGCCGTCAGAGTTCCAGTTCTCCGTCCATATTTAATTTATGACGTCTTCTATGCTCATAAATAATATCGTGCCTTTGTAGTATCCGCTCACGGCGTTGCCTTCATCGTCGATGCCGCCCGTCCACTCAAACTCATAGACGTCGCCGCTCACACGCCGCACCGTTATCGTAAATCCGTCATTTCCGTCCCTAATATCACGAATGTCTTCATCTGACAATGCGCCCTCCGGATCAAAGTCTTCCGAAATTTCCGTCCACATCGCTGCTCCAATCAGCAACCCGCCCAACATTGTGTCCGTATCTCTCGGAAAGACGTAGGTGCCCTCGGGAATAGCGGCGACAGCTTCGGAGACCGACACACCTCCCGCCATCAAGCCAAACGTAACGGCAAAGCCAGTAACTCCTCCACCCATAGTAGCACTGGGATCAATCGTACTTTCAGCAAAGCCTATCTCGTAAACCGAGATCCCTTCTTCACCTTCTTCACCTGACAGACTTCCCAAAAGGCACATGTTTCCATTCAATTCATAGGTCTGGGCCCTATCTTGATAAAGTTGTTGTTACCGTCATCACCATCATCATTTTTATCACATGCAGAGAAATTAACAAGCATGGCCGCGGCGGCCAAAAACGCAAAAAATCTTTTCATGGTCGTCTTTTTTTAAGTTAATAATTCGGTTTCTTATTACAATTATAAGAAAAAAATCCCCCCCCCCACAAAATTTCAAACCCCTTTTTTCAATGTTTTTCCGCTCCATGACACACGCAGCCGCAACTCCCGACGGGGGTACGTCTGCGGTCATAAGGACTATCTCCCTGTCCGCAAGGAGCTGCGACGTCACTCCACCAGCGCCTGATAGACGGCCGCCTGAAAATATTTGCGGATGCTCTCCTTCTCATACCACGGATTGCCGTTGGCAAAGAGGATGTAGTACATGTCCTCCGCGGGGTCCACCACATAGTAGGTGCCGTACATGCCCGACCAACCGTAGGCTCCCGCCGAGGTGAGCCCGTGCGCCACGTCGTTCTCGCCCGCAATCTCAAATCCCAAGCCCCAGCGATAGTTCAGACTCGGAACGGTGTTCTCGGCCAGCTGATTGACGGTGGTCATCATCTCCACCGTCTTGCGGCCCAGAATGCGACGGTTGTTGAACTCGCCGCCGTTGAGCAACATCTGGGCAAAGCGCGCATAGTCGTAGACGGTGCTGCAAAGACCCGCTCCTCCCGACATCCACGTGCGCGGTCCCGCAACGGGGAATGTCTGCTCCACCTCGTTGGCGGCAACGGTCATCGGGTCGCCGGGCAGACGCTTGGAGTGCAACGTCACGAGGCGGTCGGCCTTCTCGTCGGGCAGATAGAAATAGGTGTCCTCCATGCCCAGCGGCTCGAAGATGCGCTCGGCCAGATATTGGTCTAGCGACTGCCCCGAGAGCACCTCGATGAGATAGCCCGCCACATCGACACTCATGCCGTAGGTGAAGCGGTCGCCCGGGTCGTGGTTGAGCGGACGTGTGGCCAGACGTTTCACCGTCTCCTCCATCGTGATGTCCTCCAAAGTGCTGGTGCGCGGGATGAAAATCTCGTCATAGGCGATGTTGCCGTAGGAGAGTCCCGAGGTGTGGCAGAGCAGATGGCGGATGGTGATGGGACGACGCGCGGGGCGCGTGGTGTAGGTGCGCTTGGCATAGTCCGCACTCTCCAACACCGTCATGTTGCGAAACTCGGGAATATAGAGATAGAGCGGGTCGTCGAGCTGGAAACGCCCCTCCTCATAGAGCATCATGAGGCCCACCGTAACGATACCCTTAGTCATGGAGGCGATGCGGAAGATGTCGGAACTCTCCACCGGCTCGCCCTTCTCGATGTCTTTCCATCCGAAGGCCTTGTCGTAAACAATCTCGCCATGACGCGCGACGAGCATCACCATGTTGGGGGCCTTGCCGTCGGCCACATACTCCTCGGCCAAAGCGTCCAGCCTCGACAAGCGCTCGACGGAGAAACCGTTTATCTCCCCTCCATCGGCCTCGGCGGCGACCAGAGTCTGTGCCTTGTTCTCTTTTTCGGTTCCGCAGCACGACAACATCGGCCATGCAACGAAACACGCCATCATAATCAACAGAAATCTCTTCATACGTTTATTCAATTGGTTTACAAAATCATCCGCAAAAAAACACAACTCGCAAATACGACGTAAAGACAAGGCCGGCAGGCTCCGCGCCCCTCTTCTGACAAGCCCCTCCGTCGCCTTACAAATGTAACAAATTTTATCCATTTCGTCACACTTTTCGTAACTTTTCTGTCTCCCCTCATCCCTCCGTCCGACAGGCGTGCCGAAAGCCCCCTCGCCGCCACTCCGCCGCCACCCCCTCCAAGCCGATTTCGTCACGCCCTCCGTCCGACGACCTCCCCTTAAAATTACCGAAAAAGGTGCAAAATATCTCATGAAAGAGAGATTTTTTCGTTAAATAAACAACTTTTTGTTCCGATTTTCACGTGGGGGGGGGGATTTTTAACATTTAAAAAGCTGAGAACGAGAGCATTAGCGGGGAGGACACATGAATCCCCCGACGCTCCGCCACAACCATCCCCCCGAGGAATGCTGTGTAAACCGAAATAATATTTGTATATTTGCATT
>JAZODY010000042.1:0-1956 GCA_045597245.1 Tidjanibacter sp. | reverse complement strand
GTGTCGGTGCGACCTGCTCCTGTCACCGTAATTTCCTGACGCAACAACATGGAGAGGCACCTCTGCAACTCCGCCTGCACCGAGGGAGCACTCTTTTGAATCTGCCAACCGTTGTAGCGGCTGCCGTCGTAGGCCAACTCCATGAAACAGCGCATACTAATCCGTATCTTTATGAAAACTATTTTCACAAAGGTAACTCATTGTCTCGGGAAAAGAAAATGTTTCCTCTATTTTTTCTTAATTCGGGGTTAATGCACTATCTTTGTACGATGTAGTTTATTAAAAAACGATAAGGCAGTTATGAAAGCAGCAATCATAGGTTACGGTAAGATGGGCCGCGAAATAGAGAAGGTCCTTTTGGAGCGCGGTCATGAGGTCGCCCTCAAAATAGATGTGGATAATGTGGAGGAACTTAACGAGCAGAATCTGAAAAATATAGATGTGGCAATAGAGTTTACTTCGCCGGCAACGGCTTATGGTAACGTGAAGAAGTGTCTGGATTGCGGAACGGCAGTGGTGTGCGGTTCCACCGGATGGAACGACGGCGTGCAGGAGTTGAAGGAGTATTGCCGCAGCAAAGGAGGCGCATTCTTCTACTCGTCAAATTACAGTGTTGGGATGAACATCATGTTCAAGCTCAATAAGATATTGGCCGCCATGATGAACGGGCAGACAGAGTATGATGTCACCATGAGCGAAACACACCATATTCATAAACTTGATTCCCCGAGCGGAACGGCCGTTACGCTGGCCGAGGATATAATTGGCGCGGTGGAGCGCAAAAAATCTTGGGTGAACAGTGCAACCGACAAGGCCGACGAGTTGAGCATAATCTCCTACCGCGAAGGCGAGGTGCCGGGTATTCATACGGTTACGTATGACTCGCCGGCCGACACTTTGGAACTGACCCATAGTGCGAAGTCGCGCCGAGGATTGGTGCTCGGTGCGGTGTTGGCTGCCGAGTTCGTGTTGGGCAAGAGCGGTGCTTTTTCTATGGATGACATGTTAAAATTCTGATAGAGACATGAGAGAATTTTTGAAAAAAGCGAGACAGGTGATAGGTAATCGCTGGGTGCGTTTCGCGTTCTGGTCGATTGTTTATGTGCTGTGGTTTGTGGTATGGACACGTCAGCCGTGGTTCTTGTTGGGATTGTTGGTGATATTCGACATCTTCATCTCGCGCATTCTGTTTAGCAAGTTGGCGAGCAGACACAAGCAACTCCAAGAGAAGAGCGGTTTGTATCGCGAAGTGGCAGGCTGGGTTGAGGCCGTATTGTTTGCACTTGTGGTGGCGACGGTTATACATTACTATGTATTTCAGATGTATAAGATTCCCACATCATCAATGGAGAAAACACTTTTGGTGGGAGATTACCTCTATGTGAGCAAAATGGCATTCGGCCCTCGTATGCCGATGACGCCGCTCTCCATGCCGCTTGTGCATCACACCATGCCGCTCTCGAAGAAAAAATCTTACAGCGAGGCCGTCAGGTGGAATTATCGCCGTCTGGCCGGATTGGGAGAGGTGGAACGCAACGATATAGTTGTTTTCAACTTTCCGGCGGGGGATACGGTTTTGTTGGAGAATCAGGCGGTGACCTACTATGATGTTCTGCACGACTATCAGAGTGTCTACGGACCGCAGGAGGGACGCCGAAAACTCAATGAGGACTATACGGTTGCGGCGCGTCCGGTGGATATGAGGGAACACTATGTGAAACGTTGCGTGGCCTTGCCCGGCGATACCATATCGATACGCTCCTCTCAGGTCTACATCAACGGAGAGAAACAGATTGAGATTCCTGGCAGGCAATATGTCCACTTTGTCCACACAGACGGAACTCCTTTGGGACGAGCGGTGTTCGAAAAGTTGGGAATTGCCAACGACGACATTCAGTACGACCCGAAATCTTCGGTCTATCTGTTGCCTTTGACCGATGAGGCGGTAGCGGCATT
>JAZODY010000041.1:0-9758 GCA_045597245.1 Tidjanibacter sp. | reverse complement strand
ACCAGCACCGAGGAAATTTGGAACGGACAAGGCAACCCCGTCTATCCGCCTGCCCGCGAAGAGTTGGCCCGACACGGAATATCGTGCAAAGGCAAGTATGCCGTACAACTCACGCGCGAAGACTACGACGAGCAGGATATGCTCATCGCGATGGACACATACAATGTGCGCAACATGCGCCCCATAATAGGCAACGACACCGAGGGCAAGGTGTGGAAACTGCTCGACTTCGGACCGCTGGCAACCGACACTCAGGCCGAGCCGGTACGCTTCTCGGGGCGCGACATATCGGACCCGTGGTACACCGGAGATTTCAAGCGCACCTATCTCGACATTGTGGAAGGTTGTACGGGACTGCTTAATCTGCTCTCGCACCAATAGCGTTACGACACACACACAAACAGCCCCCGCAAAGGACTCTCTTTGCGGGGCCTTGTTGTTTTGTCGGGGACGGACTCATTCGGCCCCCTTCCTTCCGAGGGAGCGACAAAAGAAGAGAAGGGAACGAAGAAAGACAACTATTTAAAAAGGGTTTCTTATATTTGCGGCCGAAAAGAGACACTTTACTTCCACGACCCAACAATGCAAAGCGATGAATAACGATTTCAAAACCACCTTCAAGAACATCATAAAGAGTGCCACACCGCGTGCACTGAGCACCATCTGGTGGATACTGCGCATAACGACCCTCGTTTCATTCGTCATGTTTCTGTTGAAATACACCGGCATACTGAATTGGATTTCGGCCCTTGTGAGTCCTCTGTTCCACCATTTCGGACTGCCGGGCGACGCCGCAATGGCCTACGTGAGCGGCTATTTCATAAATGTATATTCGGCCATAGCAGTAATCTCCACCCTCGAATTCTCCGCCCGCGAACTCACCATTCTCGGCACGATGGTGCTGGCCGCCCATGCCATGTTCATCGAGACGGCCCTGCAACACAAAACAGGCTCATCCTCGGCCTACGTGTTCATCCTGCGCACCATAGGCTCCATATTGCTCGGCCTCGTGCTCAACATGATACTGCCCGGCCGGCCCGCAGGCGATGCCGTAAACGACATAGCTCTCGCCTCGGTACCCTTCATAGAGATTCAGGGTGCCTTCGGCGTGATGTTCCTCGATTGGTTCAAGGGTATGGCCAAGCTGGCTGTGATGATGTTCTGCCTCATCTATGCGCTCAACATCATCCAACGCACGCTCTACGAATTGGGTATAATGGAGATTATCTCGCGCATACTGCGCCCGCTGCTGAAAGTATTCGGTCTGGCCGAGAGCACCTCGTTTTTGTGGATTGTGGCCAACGTGTCGGGCATCTCTTACGGTGCGGCAGCCATCCTCGACGAACTCGACCGCGGAGGCATCAGTCGTCGCGAAATCAATCTGCTCAACACCCACATAGGCATCTCGCACAGCAATCTGGAAGACCTCACATTGCTCACCACGGTGGGAGCCTCGTGCGGTGTGATGCTCTTTTCGCGTTGGGCGCTGGTGATAGTGTTGGTGTGGTTGCTCCGACTCTACTTCCACCTGAAAGACCGCAGACGTCTGCCTCAGACCGCATAAATACATTAAAGACACCGCGCCGCCTGAATTGTATTCAGGCGGCGCGACTTTTTTTTCAATCTGCATTTACCGTTCTATTCGGGGGGCTATTTCAGATTATCCTCGAAGTAGTCGGTGATTTTCTGCATGAGGTGCACCCTGTCCACTCCGTAAACATTGTGCTCATGAGTGGGATAAGGGAAGAAATCGAGCTGAACACCGCTCTTGATGCAGGCCTCAACAAAGCTCAGGCAGTGCTGCCAAACCACCGTATTGTCTATGGCACCCTGACAGATGAGCAGTTTACCCTCCAAGTCGTCGGCCATGGAGATGAGGCTCGTCTTTGCAAATCCCTCGGGATTAGTGGCGGCGGTCTCCATGTAGCGCTCGCCATACATCACCTCATACCATTTCCAATCGATTACGGGACCTCCGGCCACCCCCACCTTGAAGACATCGGGATAGTTGGTCATCAGCGATATGGTCATGTAACCGCCATAACTCCAACCGTGCACACCGATGCGGTCACCATCGACCCACGGATGAGATTTCAGCCATTCCACTCCCTTCATCTGGTCGGCCATCTCACACTGTCCCAAATATTTGTGTGTAGCCTTTGCAAATTCGGCACCGCGATTGTCCGTTCCTCTGTTATCCATCACGAAGACCACATAACCTCTCTGGGCCATATACATCTCCCAACGGCCCATGGAGGCCTGAAACGAATTGAGCACCAACTGAGAGTGGGGACCGCCATAGACATATATGATAACCGGATATTTCTTTGAGGGGTCGAATCCTACGGGCTTGATAAGACGATAATGGTTGTCGAATCTGCCGTCGGCACTCTTTATCGTTCCCATCGATATTTCGCCATAATCAAATGCCGCCGAGGGGTCCTCGGCCCTGTAAATTTCACTACTCTTTTTACCTTCTGTGTCGGCGAGTTTCACCACGCGCGGAACATCAAGTGCCGAATAGCTGTCGATAATCCACTTGCCGTCGGGGCTTACGGTACAGGTATGCCATCCCTCGTCGGGAGTAAGACGCACCGTTTTGCCGCTCTTCATGTCGAGGCGGAAGAGGTGGTTATCGACGGGCGACACCTCGGCCGAGGTGTAATATATGTAGCGGCCGTCGCGCTGAGCCACGAATGCCACGTCGGCATCGGTCTTGGTCAGGCGCTCCACGCTGCCTTGTGATACGGAACAGAGATAGAGATTGTAGTATCCGTTGCGGTTGTCGGTCGTATAGATAAACTTATCACTGTCGCCTTCGAGGAAATGTATGGGATTCTGCGGCTCCACGAATTTGTCGTTATGCTCGGTGAGGATGGTGGCCACACGCCTGCCGGTAGCGACATCGTAGGAGTTGAGATTCACATTCTTCTGTGCGCGGTCCAGCACCTGCACATAGAGTTGCTCGCCCGCAGGGTCCCAAGTGACGTTGGTCAGATAGCGTTCTTCGTCGAAATCATCAACTTCGAGCCATACGGTGGTACCCTCCGCCACATCGTAAACGCCCACCGACACAAACTCCGAGGCCATGCCGTTCATGGGATACTTAATCTCCATCAGCGAACCGGTGCGGGTGGTGACATCCAACAGCGGGAAAGAGGTCACGCGGCTCTCGTCCTTGCGGTAGAAAGCCACCTTGTCGCCCGAAGGCGACGGAAAGATTCCTCCGCTGATACCGAACTCGTTGCGACTCACGCTCTGGCCGCATACTATGTTCTCATCGTCATAAGAGGTTATGGCACGCTCTCCCGCGGGGTCGGCATAGAAGAGGTTGTTGGCGCGGGTGAACACATATCGTCCCTTTCCCAACGAGGTGATGTTCTCGCCTTCGGGACGCGTGTAGTCATAGACCACCGCTCCGCTCTCGGGGTCGATTGCAACATCGTGTCCGCCGACGGTCATTGTCATCGCACCTTCACTCCACTCATAAGCGGGAATTGCGGGCAGTTCGCGTCCCAACGCCTTTCCCAATTTGTCGGCATCGATAACCTCACGACTCTTGCCGGTACGCACATCCACCGCCACAACCGTCTTGCCATCGACAAAGGTGTAGGCTGACGAATCCTCTGTCCACACACAACGACGATTCTGCACATAGAGTCCGTAACCCAATACCGCCTCCTCCATTGAGAGAAGTCGGCCGTTCTCCTGCGCACTCGCAAAAGGCACGAGGGTAAGCAGGAGCATAAGAGATAGAATTAGTTTCTTCATCTTGTCTGATTTGTTTGTTAATAATTTTTTTTAATCACGCCAAAGTTAAGCTTTTTGGTCGGGTTTTGCAACACGACGACGCTCCGAACACACCTCTTAGAAGGCAGCAAAAAGCCTCCTGTCTGAATTAGGACCGATAAATTATTGGCGGAATGGTTGTTTTATCGGATAAAAATATTTAATTTTGAAATTGGAATAATCTGGCCGGCAGAGCCAATCAGAAATAAAGCTATCAAAAAAACAAGAGAATAAATCTAAAAACTAAAAGTAAGAAGACCATGAAGAAAACCAAGACCTTTCTGCTGTCATCACTCTGCATGTTGCTGACCATAGGAGCAAGCGCTCAGACGATACAGCTCAAAAACCTCGACAATCGTCCCATGGAGGCGCGTCAGGGAGCATCGTGGGGAGTTCCATTCTCAAAGGGAACCGTCTCCGCAGACCAGACTTTCACACTCACAACATCCACCGGCGAGGCTCTGCCCTTGCAGTCGTGGCCGCTGGCTTATTGGCCCGACGGCTCGATGAAGTGGGTGGGATTCGCCACCATTGCCGATGACGGACTGGACAACCTCAACCTTACGGTAAATCCGCTCGTCAAGGCGAAGAAAGGTGCGCCTGCACCTGCACCCGAGGCAGGATTCGCAAGCCAGACGGCCGAAGGTATCCGCGTAAACACCGGTTCGTTGGAGGTGTTTTTCCCCGCCGAGGGCGAGAGTGTGATGAAGAACCTTTCGATTGACGGTACCGTAATCGCCTCGGAAGGTCATCTGATTACCCTGCTCGAAAAACGCAAGGAGAGCGACGGAGCCACCCTCGTATCGCAGGAGGACTTCACCAGCAAAGTGGAGAAAGTGACACTCATGCAGAACAATCCGTTCCGCGTGGCGGTAAAGATTGAGGGTAAACACTCCTCCGGCAAACGCGAATGGTTGCCCTTCTCGCTCTATTGCGTGATGTATAAAGACATGCCCACCATGAGCATAACCCACTCGTTCGTGTTCGACAGCGACGGAAGAGAGGACTTCATAAAGGGAATGGGCATCACATTCACCATGCCCTTCCGCGAGGAGGACCACAACCGCCACGTGCGTTTTGCTGGCGACGGAGCCGACGGAGCAGGTTTCTGGTGTCAGCCGGTGAGATTGTTGCCGGGTTACCGTCCTTCGGCCGGAAGAATCTTTGTGGAGAACTACGAAGACTATTTCTATAACGGCAAAAAGATGCCCAATCTGGCAGAGCTCAGCGCAACGGAGCGCGCTGCCGTACTGACCTGTCCGGTATGGGGCGACATGCGTCTGTTGCAGAACAGTTCAAACGGTTTCTCGGTGGACAAACGCACCACCGAAAACAGTTCGTGGCTACATGTGACCGAGGGCAAACGCTCAATGGGCGGTGCGCTGCTGGGCGACACTTCGGGCAGCATGTTCTTGGGAATAAAAGATTTCTGGCAAAGCTATCCCGCATCGTTCCAGATTGACAATGCAGGAGAAAAAGAGGGAACGTTCACCGCATGGTTGTGGGCACCCGACGGCCAGCCTATGGATATGCGCCACTATGATACGGTGGCTCACGATTTGAGAATCAACTACGAGGATTGGAAACCGGGATGGGATTCGCCCTACGGAGTGGGTCACCGCTCGACCATAGAACTGCGTCTGTTCAGCAACATCCCCTCGAACGAGGAGTTGTGGGCAGTGGCAGAGGCTGTGCAGAAGCCGGTACAATACACCTGCACTCCCGAATACTAC
Source organism: Tidjanibacter sp. (assembly GCA_045597245.1). Lineage (GTDB taxonomy): Bacteria > Bacteroidota > Bacteroidia > Bacteroidales > Rikenellaceae > Tidjanibacter. The sequence goes on along the minus strand of JAZODY010000041.1, from coordinate 4,236 downwards.
TATTCGGTGAATGCTTTCGGCGACTATTGGAATCTGCCGGACATGAACAATCCTGTCTTCGCGGCAGTGGAGAAGGAGTTGGACCGCACACTCGACTACTATGCAGACCAAGTAGAAGAGCGCTATTGGTATGGTTTCTGGCACTACGGCGACGTGATGCACAACTACGACTACACCCGCCACAACTGGCGTTACGACATCGGCGGTTGGGCTTGGAACAACACCGAGTTATCGCCCAACGTAATGCTCTGGACAAGTTTCCTGCGTACCGGTCGCGAAGATGTCTGGGTTCTGGCGGAGGCCATGTCGAAACATTCGAGCGAAGTGGATGTTCATCACATGGGTGAGTTCGCTCCGCTCGGCTCGCGCCACAATGTCACCCACTGGGGCGACGGAGCGAAACAACCCCGTATCGAGAACGCTTCGATGAAACGATTCATGTACTATCTGACCGGTGGCGACGAACTGCTCGGCGACCGTATGCGTCAGCAGTTGAAAGCCGAGGAGGCCTACGACTACGTTTTGAGAATCTGTACGCGAAATCCGGCTCAGGGAACCTACCTCACCACCAGCATAGGCGACTGGTGCTACTATGCAGCCAACTGGCTTGTAGAGTGGGAGCGCACCGGCGACCAATATTGGGGCGACCGCATCATCAACTCGATGAAAGACATCGTGGCCCTCGGCGCATCGACCGGTCGTCTTGGATTCGACTACTTCGACCCCAAGACCGGACGTATGCTTGTATATCTCGATGAGAAACAGCCCGAACCCTCGGCCGACCCGCGCATGATGATGCGTCGCGAGACCGTCTTCGCCGACAAGAGCCGCTTTGTTCCCGCCGCATCGCTTAAAGCCAAGAAGTTGGAGAGCATCGTGGGTTACAGGGCACAGCAGATTTCATCGAGCGGCACGTTCGGAACAATCTTCGGTGCACCCGAAATCATTGCCGACCTGAAAGCAACGATTGACTATCCCGAGTTCTGGGAAGCTACAACCAACACCTTCGCAACTATGGTGAATTCTGCGGGTGGCAGCATGACCGGCCCGCGTATGGCCAGCTGGGTGGCCTACAACAACGGCGATGCCGAGATGGGTGCAAAGGCTTGGAACAATCTGCTCGACAACAATACCACCACACAGCAGAGCGACGGCACCCCCATCAAACGTCATGCGGCAGGCGAGAAAGTTGCCACGCGCGGCAATTTGAACGCAGTCGAGGAGCCCATGTTCCTCGGTGTTTCGGCAGGCTGGCAGTTACACACCCCCTCAACAGTTCAGTGGATGTTGAACGCCATCGAGACCATGCAGTGGGCCAAAGACTATGTTCCCGCAACGGTACCCGAAGCCTACACCAAATCGGTGACGGAATAAATCTAACATAACGACAATAAAAGGGCGACTTCATGCGAAGTCGCCCTTTTGTCTTACCCCCTCTTATCTACGCACTCTCTCTTATCCGCCGAGTGACGAAGGAACAAGCCTCTTGGGCCATGTCTCGTTTTGGCTCTTTTGTAAAACGGCTCCCGCTCACCCTTTGAGTCGATACCTCACGCCTGCATCGAGAATGAAGTTCAAGGCCTGTTGAAAGACCTCGTCGGCATGAGAAGGAACGCTCTCGTATTTCACACCGCACACCTCATCAAGCCTCTCGGGCAGTTCTTCCACCCTCACATTGAGTCTCTTGGCCATAGCGGCCGTATCCTCTCTGTCCACAACGGCCTCGCGGGTGTAGTTGCGGTGAGGTGCCCGGTCGTCGTCATGGCGATATTCTATCACAAGTTCGCCGCGCCAATTTATCTGAGCATAAATATATATCTGCACCGACAAATCGGCATCGGTGACAAACAGAGTATTATCCGTTTCACTCATATCCAAACAACATTCGATTTTTCAATAGCACCACCTCCCATCACGACAGACATGGTCCGCTCCGAGAAACTCACGACTTGCGACTGCGGTTGATGATATCGGTGGTGGAGAAACCCTCCTCAAAAGGAATCACCATTGTGCAACCGGCATTCTCGCGCCCCACAATATCCTCCACCTTGTAATCGCCACCCTTGACCAAAACATCGGGACGCACATCGGCAATCAGTTCGGCTGGTGTGTCCTCGTCGAAGAGAACAACATAGTCCACCGCACCCAATGCCGCCATCACCGCCGCACGCGCATCCTGAGAATTTATCGGGCGACTCTCGCCCTTCAATCTGCGCACCGAGGCATCGGTATTCAAACCCACAATGAGAACATCGCCACAGCGTCGCGCCTTCTCCAAATAGACAACATGTCCCTTATGCAGAATATCGAAACAGCCGTTCGTGAAGACCACTCGACGTCCCTGTGCCCGCAGACGTGCCACGACTTCGCCAACATCGTCCCGCGTAAGAATCTTGGTCAGCAGGTCGGGCTCCGACACAACGGCCGCCTCCAACTCGTCGAACAGCACCGGCGACGTTCCCATCTTACCGACAACTATACCGGCCGCCTTGTTTGCCAACCTGATGGCATCGTTCATTTCAAATCCGCCGGCCAATGCGGCAGCCAGAGAGGCCACCACCGTATCTCCCGCACCCGACACATCATAGACCTCCCTCGCCTCGGTGGGTATGTCGGCCGCCATATCGGCATCGACATACGACATTCCCTTCTCGGAACGGGTTACCAACAGAGCCGCAAGGTCGTATCGGTCCATCACTCTGCGGGCCGCCCTGTGAATCGCCTCGTCGAGATTGGGAACATCCTCGGCACACACCATAGATAGCTCTTTGGTATTGGGGGTAACAATCGTGGCTCCCTGATACTTCTCCCAATCGACACCTTTGGGGTCCACAATGACTATCCGCCCGCAAGCAACAGCACATCTGATAATCCCCTCACACACAGAAACCGAACAGACACCCTTCCCATAGTCGGATATGACCACGATGTCGGCCTCGGGCACCAATTCCTCCACCGCCGAGAGCAGTGCATGTTCCGCCTCGGGCGAGAGCACGCCGTGTTCCTGCTCGAAATCCATTCTCACAATTTGCTGATTGTTTCCTATGATACGGGTCTTTGTCACGGTGGGTGCATCCGACACGCAACAACGCGCCTCGATACCCAACTCCGCAAACATGCTCCTCATCTTGTCACCATCGGCATCGTCGCCCAAACAGCCCACCACCATAGGCACACATCCCAGCCCCAAAAGATTGCGGGCCACGTTGGATGCTCCGCCCAACACACTGTAACTGCGCTCCACACGCACCACAGGCACCGGAGCCTCGGGCGATATTCTTCCGACCTTTCCCATGTGATAGGTATCGAGCATCACATCGCCCACCACCAACACACGTCTGCCTTTAATTCTATTCAGTTCCATACTCTTCACATTGCTTATCGCTCAGCAATCGCTCAGCCCAATAGAGCAACGAATGCTCCGGCGTGACCCTGAACGACCTCACCCCCGCACTCTCGCCACACTCAACATCCGATGCCTTATCACCGAACATGAACGACTCCGAGGGTGAAATATCATATTTTTCAATCGCTTTCAACACCATAAAGGGCAACGGTTTGCGACACTCGCAACCATCCTGCGGTCCGTGGGGACAGATGAAACAGTCGTCAATCTTCACTCCATGTCGTGCCAGCTCGACCGACAACGCCTCATTGAAAACGGCCACATCATCCATCGTGAAGTAGCCTCGTCCCACGCCCGACTGGTTGGTAATGAGAATCAACAGATAGCCACGCTCCTGAAACATGCGCAACGCCTCAGCCGCACCTTCAATAAGAGCCAAGTCCTCCACCCGATAGACATAGCCGCAATCGACATTTACCGTACCGTCGCGGTCGAGAAAGACAGCTTTGTTCATCGTGCCTCAACCAGTCTGTCGACCAATCCGCAGACGATATGGCCGAGGGTTATATGTATCTCCTGAATGCGTGCCGTAATCGATGAGTCCACCACAAACGCCTCGTCGCACAACTCCAAGCACTTGCCGCCCGTACCTCCCAGAAGGCCCACCGTACGCAGCCCCAATTCGCGAGCCGCCACAAGTGCCGCGACGACATTGCGTGAATTGCCGCTGGTCGTAATGGCTATCAGCACATCGCCCTCTCGCCCCAGAGCCCTCACTTGTCGCTCGAAGATGTGGTCCATGCCGTAGTCGTTACCCACCGAGGTGAGCACCGATGTGTCGGTCGTGAGCGCCACAGCGGCCAGACCGCCGCGCTCGGTTTCGAAACGTC
>JAZODY010000040.1:0-2095 GCA_045597245.1 Tidjanibacter sp. | reverse complement strand
ACAAAAACCTGCTGTTTTACATTCCCGACCGTTACACCGAGGGATACGGTATTTCGTTCCGCAGTATCGATTATGCCGAGAGCAAGGGGGTCGGACTTGTAATTGCGTTGGACTGTGGAATTAAGGCCAACGAGAAGGTCGACTATGCAAAGGAAAAGGGAATTGATTTCATCATTTGCGACCACCATCTGCCGGGCGATGTCATTCCGTCGGCGGGGGCCGTACTTGACCCCAAGAGGGAGGATTGCAACTATCCGTTCGACGAGTTGTCGGGATGCGGAGTAGGCTTCAAATTGGTGCAGGGCTATGCCCAGTATAAACATTTGGAGTTCCGCGAGATAGAGAAGTTGCTCGACTTGGTTGTGGTGAGTACGGCGGCCGACATTGTGCCGTTGGTGAGGGAGAATCGCATTCTGGCCTACTACGGACTGAGGCGATTGAACGAGAATCCGAGGAAGGGGTTGCGTTCGATAATCAAGATTTGCAATCTTGACAAACATCAGATTACCATCGACGACATCGTCTTCAAGATAGGTCCGCGCATCAATGCCGCAGGCCGTATGGTCATGGACGACAACGGCACCGAAGAGCATGTGTCGGGCGGTCATCGTGTGGTCGATTTGCTCATCGAACGTGACGAGCATGCGGCCGAGAAGTTCGGCAACGACATAGACGACCATAACAAGGAGCGCAAGAACATCGACCGCCGAATCACTCAGGAGGCTCATGACATCATCGAGGGCAACCCCGAGATGAAACGCCATAAGAGTACGGTGATATATAACCCCAAGTGGATGAAAGGCATTGTGGGAATCGTGGCCTCGCGTTTGATAGAGACCTACTATCGTCCCACGGTGGTGCTGACCATGAGCAACGGATTTGCAACGGGTTCGGCACGCAGTGTCCCGGGTTTTGACCTTTATAAGGCGGTGGAGTCGTGTTCCGACCTTTTGGAGAACTTCGGCGGCCACATGTATGCGGCCGGCCTTACCATGAAACCGGAGAATGTGGAGGAGTTCACGCGAAGATTCCATGCCTATGTGGAGGAGCACATCGACCCCGCACTGTTGGTTCCGCAGGTGGATATCGACTCGGAGTTGCTGTTCAGCGACATCACACCCTCGTTTCGCAATATGCTCACGCGTTTTCAACCCTTCGGACCGGGCAATACGGCTCCGGTGTTTGTGACGCGCGGTGTGAGCAGCAAGGGCGATGCACGTCTGGTGGGCAACGACATGGAGCATTTGAGGATGGATTTGATTCAGCGACAGAAACCCAACACCTCCATCGCCTCCATCGCTTTCCAGCAGCCCGAACACTATGAGTGGATTAGAAACGGAAGACCGATTGACGTGTGCTACAACATTGTGGAGAACCACTATCGCGGCATTGTCACTCCTCAGTTGAGAATCAAGGATATAAAGACCTTGAAATAGCCTTAGGCGGGGAACGATGAACAGGAGAGAGGTCGTAAGATGGATGGCGGGCCTGCTGGCGGCTGTGACGGGATTGGCGTCATGCCACGATGGGGGACCTGTCTATCATTCGGGCGGTTTGCGCGAGGAGGGCATTCTGGGGCGTGCCGCCGAGGTGAGGAGTGTTACGAGCATGGCGGTGGACGATGCCTCGGGCAGTGTTGTCGGCGGCAGAGTGATGGACGAGAGTGTCATGAGGTTTGACGAACGCGGCGTCAAAACATTGGATGGCAATGAGGGACGCAGCGGCAATTACAGCATGTCGTTCACTCCCGAATACTCCGTCGAGGGCCGGCTTCTGGGGGGCGAATACCGCTCGGGAGATGTTTTGCTCTTTACGCGCCGACTCGATTATGATGCCTCCGGCAGGGTGATGTCGGTTGTGAATATTGCCCCTACGGGTATGATTTCAGATTCACTCACCTATCATTACGATGAGGGGGGATACACCATAGAGGGCAAGCGCGGGAATGTCGTTTTGGAGGAGCGACACGAGCACGGAAAGATGGTGTCGCGCACCGAGAGCGACAAGTTTACCTATAAGACCGAGTATCGATATGATGACGGTCGCTTGACCGAGAAAATCTTTTACGGAGTCGCCGATACGGGAGGAACATCCG
>JAZODY010000039.1:0-3250 GCA_045597245.1 Tidjanibacter sp. | reverse complement strand
AAGGGCCGCATATCATTCCGTTACAAGTAGTCGGATTCCGTGTCCTTCCTCGGGCCGAGAGAGGCGTTGATGGGGGAGGCGGAAGTCGTAAAAAGAATTAATTAAAAGTAAAGATGTTTGCAAAATGAAAGTAAAAGCATCAATCAAGAAGAGAAGCGAGGATTGCAAAATCGTAAGACGTAAAGGCAAACTTTATGTGATTTGCAAGAAAAATCCTAAATTAAAAATGCGCCAGGGTTGATAAATGGCAAATAAAGAGTTTATTTTGCAGCAAAATTATCGACGCAGGAAAAAACATTAAATTAAAAAGAAATTTATGGCACGTATAGTAGGTGTAGATTTACCCAAAAACAAAAGAGGCGAAATTGGTCTGACCTATATTTACGGAATTGGCAGGAGCACTTCCCGCAAAATTCTCGATATGGCAGGCATAGATTACGATACCAAAGTTCAGGACTGGACCGATGCACAGGTAGGTGCAATTCGTAACGCCATTGCAGAGAGCGGAATCAAAGTAGAAGGCGAGTGCCGTTCTATCATTCAGCTCAATATCAAACGTTTGATGGATATCGGTTGCTACCGCGGCATCCGTCATCGTATCGGTCTGCCCGTGAGAGGTCAGAGCACGAAGAACAATGCCCGTACCCGCAAGGGCAAGAAGAAAACCGTGGCAAACAAGAAAAAAGCAACTAAGTAACGAGATTAAATTATGGCAAAAAAACCTGGAACAGTTAAAAAACGCGTTGTTAAAGTCGATGCACTGGGTATGGCATTCGTGCACTCGACCTTCAACAATGTAATCGTGACTCTCACCAACGGAAACGGTGAAGTTATCAGCTGGAGTTCGGCAGGAAAGATGGGCTTCAGGGGTTCAAAGAAGAATACTCCTTATGCAGCTCAGACAGCAGCAGCCGATTGTGCGAAGGTTGCTTATGACTTGGGCTTGCGCAAGGTGAAAGTTTATGTAAAAGGTCCCGGTCAGGGTCGCGAGTCGGCAATCCGTACCATTCACGGTGCAGGAATCGAGGTTATCGAAATAGTTGACGTTACTCCGCTGCCCCACAACGGTTGCCGTCCCCCCAACCGCCGCAGAGTCTGATTATATTTTTTATATGGCATAAAAAGCAATAATCGACATCAGATACGGTTATAAGGAGGTAACTGAAAAAGAAACAATTAAAAGAGATAAACAATGGCAAAATACATAGGACCTAAAAGTAAAATCGCCCGCAAATTCGGCGAGCCTATTTTCGGGGCGGACAAAGTTCTTGAGAAGAAGAACTATCCTCCCGGACAGCACGGTTTGAACCGTAAACGTAAGAAAGTATCGGAGTACGGAATGCAGCTGACCGAGAAACAGAAAGCAAAATCGACCTACGGTTTGTTGGAGAAACAGTTCCACAAGACCTTCGTTGAGGCCGCCAAGATGAGCGGTATCACCGGTGAGAACCTGCTGAAACTGTTGGAGTGCCGTCTGGACAATGTTGTGTATCGTCTGGGCATCGCCCCGACCCGTGCAGCAGCCCGTCAGCTGGTATCGCATCGTCACATCACTGTTAACGGCAATGTCGTTAATATACCCTCTTACAGCCTGAAAGCAGGCGATGTGGTTGGTGTCAGGGAGAAATCGAAGAGCCTTGAAGTGATTGCCGATTCGTTGGCAGGTCGTCGCAATGCATACTCGTGGTTGGAGTGGGACGGCGCCAGCATGTGCGGTAAATTTGTTCAGCAGCCCGAGCGCGAGGATATTCCCGAGAGCATCAAAGAGCAGCTTATCGTAGAGTTGTACTCGAAGTAGTAGATTAAGAACCATTAAGTAAGAACCAATTATGGCAATATTAACGTTCCAAAAACCTGAGAAGGTGATTATGCTCGAATCGACCTCGACGTTCGGAAAGTTTGAGTTCCGTCCGTTGGAGCCGGGCTATGGTATCACTATCGGCAACGCATTGCGTCGCATATTGCTCTCCTCGTTGGAGGGTCATGCAATAAAGACGGTGAAGATAGCCGGCGTGGACCACGAGTTTGACGCCATTGAGGGAGTGATGGAAGGAATGATTGATATTATCCTGAACCTGAAAAAGGTACGCTTCATTCGCACCGTAGACAATGCCGATTCCGAGAGTGTTTCAATCACTGTTGCCGGTCAGACTGAGCTTACCGCAGGATATATCTCAAACTTCCTGACAGTCTTCAAAGTACTGAATCCCGACCTGGTTATCTGCCATCTCACCCCGGAGACCAAATTGCAGATAGACCTGACAATCGGTAGCGGCAGGGGTTGGGTTCCCGCAGAGGAGAACAGACCTGCCAATGCTGAAATCGGTCTGATACCCATCGACTCCATCTTCATTCCCATCAAGAATGTGAAGTACTCGGTGGAGAACTATCGAGTTGAGCAGAAGACCGACTACGAGAAACTCAGTTTGGAGATTACGACAGACGGTTCGATACATCCGAAGGACGCGTTGAAAGAGGCAGCCAAAATCCTGATACAGCATTTCATGCTCTTCTCGGACGAGAAGATATCGCTCAACATGGAGGATAACAATCCTACCGAGGAGTTCGATGAGGATATTCTGCACATGCGTCAATTGCTCAAAACCAAGCTCGCCGATCAGGATTTGTCGGTTCGCGCATTGAACTGCCTGAAAGCGGCTGAGGTAGAGACGATAGGCGATTTGGTAAGATTCAACCATAACGATTTGTTGAAGTTCAGAAATTTCGGTAAGAAGTCGCTTGCCGAGCTGGATGACCTTCTCAACTCGTTGAACCTCCATTTCGGAATGGATGTTTCTATCTACAAACTCGATAAAGATTGAAAAAACCTATCGCTTTCGGGCCACTCCGCAAAGTCTTTCGGGACTCACGGGGAGCAGTAACGAGGCGTAAATTTATGAACAAATTGATATGAGACATAACAGAAAATTTAATCACCTTGGCCGCCAGAGTGCTCACCGCAAAGCCATGTTGGCAAATATGGCGAGTTCGTTGATTCTCCACAAGAGAATTGAGACCACCGTGGCCAAAGCAAAGGCTCTGAAAAAATATGTAGAGCCGCTTATTACCAAATCAAAAGAGGATACGACTCACCAGCGTCGTATAGTGTTCAGCTATCTGAAACAGAAAGAGGCTGTTACCGAGTTGTTCCGCACGATTGCTCCGAAGATTGCAGAGCGTCCGGGCGGTTACACCCGTATCCTTCACACCGGTTTCCGTTATGGTGACGCAGCCGAGATGTGTATCATTG
>JAZODY010000038.1:0-6728 GCA_045597245.1 Tidjanibacter sp. | reverse complement strand
CGCTTGGCCTCCGACTTCCAGAAGCCGAATCGTGTCGAAGGGAATATCTGCCGGAAAAAGCCAGAACAGTTACAGAGGATTGGTGAAGGTGGGGGCAAAGGCAGAGAATGCACGCAACTATTCGCAGTGTGATTCATTGTTGATTGGCGACAGGTGCGGGGCACATACTTTTCCTTATATGGATGTCAAGAACAAGAGTGCCGTTGTGGAGCATGAGGCGACTACGTCGAAAATCAGTGACGACCAATTGATGTATTGCAATCAGAGAGGAATCTCAACCGAAGATGCTGTGGGGCTGATTGTGAACGGATACGCCAAAGATGTGCTTAACAAGTTGCCGATGGAGTTTGCGGTGGAGGCGCAGAAGTTGTTGTCGATAAGTTTGGAAGGCAGTGTGGGATGATGGTAGAGATATTGAGAACCGGAAATTTATGAGTAAGATGCAGCGAGATATTATATTGAATGTAGAAGATTTACATGCCTCGGTTGATGGCAGGGAGATATTGAAAGGAATAGATTTCAAGGTTTCTGCCGGTGAGGTACATGCCATCATGGGACCCAACGGCTCGGGTAAGAGTACGTTCGCTTCGGTGTTGGCCGGCAATCCCAAGTATGAATCTGTGTCGGGTAAAGCAGAATATTTGGGAAAGAATATTTTGGATATGAGCATAGAGGACCGTGCCAGAGAGGGATTGTTTCTGGGGTTTCAATATCCGGTGGAGATTCCGGGAGTGAGCATGTCCAATTTCATGCGTATGGCAGTAAATGAGCAGCGCAAGTATAGAGGCGAAGAGCCGCTTACGGCAGCTCAATTTTTGAAGTTGATGCGCGAGAAGGCTGCGGTGGTGGAGCTCGATGCAAAGTTGATGAACAGGGCGGTAAACTCGGGATTTTCGGGAGGAGAGAAGAAGAGAAACGAGATATTCCAGATGGCAATGTTGCAACCCCGTTTGGCTCTGTTGGACGAGACGGATAGCGGACTCGATATAGATGCGTTGCGTATCGTGGCTACGGGCGTAAACAATCTGCGCAGTGAAGAGAACGGAATAGTTCTCATTACACATTATCAGAGATTGTTGGATTATATCGTGCCTGATTATGTTCATGTTCTTTATAAGGGACGAATTATCTATTCGGGTGATAAGAGCCTTGCCCTCAAATTGGAGGCCGAAGGATATGATTGGCTGATTAAGGATTACGAGTAGAACTTATTGTAATGAGCGACATTATGTTTACCGAGTTGAAGAGTGACCGACTTGTTGTTGTGCAAGGCGAGAAGGCCGAATGGTCTTTCTTGGTCAATGGCAGCAATCATGTGAGTGTGGAAGTAGGCGAGGGCGCAAGGCTGGTGTTGCAACTGCTGACACGTGGCAACACCGAGGGAAGAGTGGAGTGTAAGGTGGACTTGTCGTTGATGCGTGACAGCAGTGTTCGTATAGTGTCGGTGGATGCGGCAGAAGGCGATAGCGACTTGAAGTTTGATGTGAACCTATGTCAGAGCGGAGCAAACTTTGAGTTTCACGGGTTATATATTGTCGCCGGACAGGAACACAAGAATACGGAACTTGATATAAGGCACCTTGTGGCCGATTGTTATAGTAACGAGCAGATGCGTGGAATAGCCGCCGGAGATGGCGAAGGACGATTCCACGGAAGAATATATGTGGCCGAAGATGCGCAGAGAACTCAAGCCTATCAGCAGAGTCGAAATCTGTTGTTGAGTGATACGGCACGAATCTTTACGGAGCCGCAATTGGAGATTTATGCAGATGATGTGAAGTGTAGTCATGGCGCAGTGGTGGGGCAGATTGAAGATGAGGCTGTTTACTATATGCGTCAGCGCGGAATAGAGGAGAAGGATGCCCGCCGATTGCTTACGGAAGGTTTTGCCGCCGAGGTGGTTTGGGCTTGTGATGAGAAGTTTGCCGAGGAGGCATTGACGGAGATTGAGAGCAGGTTGAGCAGGATATGATGGAACTGGATAACATAAGAGCCGATTTCCCGATACTTTCAAGAGAGGTCAATGGAAAACCATTGGTCTATCTTGACAATGCGGCTACGGCCCAAAAGCCTCGGTGCGTGATAGATAGTGCCACGGAGTTGTATGAACTAATGAATGCCAATGTGCATCGTGGAGTTCACTATATGTCGCAGATGTGTACGGAGCGTTATGAGGAGGCACGCAGGATTGTCGCTGACTTTATCGGTGCGGAAGAGAGTGACGAGGTGATTTTTACTTCGGGAGCCACGGCAGGGCTTAATCTGGTGGCTTACAGCTATGGCGAGTTGGCCTTCAAGGAGGGGGACAATGTGGTGGTCAGCGAGATGGAACATCACTCCAATATAGTCCCGTGGCAGATTGTGGCCGAACGAAAAGGGGTGGAAGTAAGAGTGTTGCCCATTGATGATGATGGCGAACTGCGTATCGAGTTGCTCGACAGTTTGATTGACGAGAAGACCAAGATGGTGGCGGTGTCTCAGGCCTCCAATGTACTTGGCACAATGCCCGATGTGGAGCAAATAGTGACAACAGCCCACGCTAAGGGAGTGCCGGTTACGTTGGATGGCTGTCAGGGAGTTGTTCATGGAGGGGTGGATGTTAAGAAATGCGGTTGTGATTTTTATGCTTTTTCGGGTCATAAACTTTACGGCCCCAATGGAATAGGGGTGCTTTATGGACGCCGAGAGTTGTTGGAAAAGATGCCGCCTTTCATGGGAGGCGGCGACATGATAAAGAGAGTTTCGTTTGCGGGAACGAGTTATGCCGATTTGCCGTTGAAATTTGAGAGCGGAACGCCTAATTATGTGGGAGCGATAGGGTTGTCGGAGGCAATTAAGTATTTGAACCGATTCGATGTTAAGGAGTTGGTGAAGTATGAAATGGGGTTGGCGAAGTTCGCTGCGGAGCAATTGGAAAGGATTGACGGCCTGAGAATATATGGTAAGGCACGAAACAGGTGCAGTATCGTATCGTTTAATGTGGAAGGTGTGCACAATTACGATATGGGTATGATTCTCGACAAGTTGGGCATAGCAGTGCGCACGGGAGCTCATTGTGCCGACCCGCTGATGGAGCACTACGGGGTGACGGGAATGTGTCGTGCTTCGTTTGCGTTTTACAACACCTGCCAAGAGGTGGAGACATTGTGCAGAGGTGTGGAACGCGCGGTAAAGATGTTGAAGCGATAGGAAGGGGGAACAGAAGATATGTTTATTGTACTTGAAGGACTTGATGGTGCCGGTAAATCCACTCAGATAAAACTGCTGGCCGATATGTTGGAGGCGAGAGGAAAGAGGGTGGAGTATCTGCACTTTCCGCGTTTCGATGCTCCTGTATACGGAGAGTTGATTGCGCGTTTTTTGAGAGGCGAGTTCGGCAGTGCTGAGCAGGTCAATCCTTATCTGGTGGCATTGTTGTATGCCGGAGACAGAGCCGACGCAGCAAAGATGATAAGGAAGTGGCAGACGGAAGACAAGTGTGTTATAGCCGACAGATATGTGCTCTCCAATGTCGGATATCAGTGTGCCAAGATTGATGATGAGGCAGAGCGCAGGAGCCTGCGTGATTGGATTCTCGGTATGGAATATGAGAAATTTGCCATACCGCAGCCCGACATTTCATTGTTTCTTGATGTGCCTTTTGAGTTTACCGTTAAGAAACTTACCGAGAGCAGGGAGGGAGAAGACAGAGAGTATCTTAACGGAAGAAAGGATATTCATGAGGCGTCGTTGGAGTTGCAGTGTCGAGTGAGAGAGGCCTACTTGGATTATGCTGCCGAGAGCGATAATTTGCAGATTGTCGATTGCAGTGACGAGCATGGCCGCATGGCATCCGCCGAGATGATTTTCAGTCGTATAGTTGCATTAATAGACGGATTGTTTGAGAAATAGAAACATGAAACTTACTACCAAAATATTCACACTCAATAAGTGAGCGATAACTAACTTTACTAAATGTTGAACGGAGATTTTAGAAGGAAATTAAAGGCTACGCGTATCCCTGCCGTGTGCCGTTATATTATTGCCGTGGTCTTCATAATATCGGGTTTTGTGAAAACCATTGTCCCGTGGGGTACGGCATTGAAGATGCAAGAATATCTTGTTGTTTTGGGATTCGATTCGTTGCTCGATTTTAAGATGGCACTTGCAATCTGGCTTTGTGCGGCTGAGATGATGATGGGTTGCATGTTGATGTGCAGAGTACGCCTGAGGTTAATATCGGTTTTCTCGGTGGTGTCGATGACCATCTTCACCTTTTTGACTTTATATGTTGCCATTTATACTCCCATTCAGGATTGCGGTTGCTTCGGTGCTGCAATAAAGCTTTCTCCGTGGCAGTCGTTCTTTAAGAATCTGGTGCTGTGGCCCATGAGTGTTGTCATGTGGTGGTCGGAGAGGGACCGCAGGTTCTTCCCGTTTACGCTAAGAGAGGGAGTACTCACCATGGTGTTCATGTGCGGCACAGGTTTGTTGGGTGTCTATTGTTATCTCCATCTGCCTGTCATCGACTTTCTGCCGTTTAAGGAGGGGCTGAATTTGCGGGCCGAGTTGGCCGACAAGGAGCCTGAGGAGATAAAGACCATTGTGCGTTGCAGGAACTTGGAGAGTGGCGAGGTGCGTAGTTTCGAGTTGGACGACCCCACTTGGTACGACACCGAGGTATGGGAATTTGTCTCCACATGGGTTGAAGGTGCAACCAAAAGGAACAGGAGCGTTGATATCACGATTGATGATTTTATCTTGTTTGACGGATATGGCGATGTGACAGCCTCGTTGCTGGCAGATGAGGGCACGACTTATCTGCTTTGTGTGCAGACCACCGATAAACTGAATGATAAGATGATTGATAAGTTCGGAGAGCTGATTGAATATGCGGAGAGCAATGGAGAGAAGGTGGCTTGTGTAACTGCGTCGGCTGTGGAGAATTATGTGCTGAACATCAACGGCCATGAGGTGCCTTGTTACAACATGGATGACTCGGCACTCAATATTCTGATGAGAGCCAAAGGCGGTGTTGTCACTTTAAGCAATGGAGTGATAGTGGACAAACGCACGTTTTGGGACATAGATACCGAAAAGATGTCACGTTGATATATGGAAAAATATCGTTATGATGCTAAGCCCGACAATAATTTGTCGGGCTTTTTTGTCTCTTGGGGCCGGGTGTGACGATAATTTGTTGGGCAGTGATGTGGAGAAGAGCGAAGAATATGCATCTTGAAATATATTTTATTGGTTAGTGGATGTGATATTGTGTAACGAGAACAGGGTCGGAGTATGAAATATTCATAGAAATTTATAAATTTGTGAGAATGTAAAATCGAAAATCATGCGTAGAAGAATCATATCTGTTTTGTTGCTCTCTTTGCTTGGGCTTGTTTCGCCCGCGGATAATGCGATTGCCCGAGTGGCGATGAAAGATGATGTGACGTTACATCTGCAAAGAGGAATCATGCTCTATGAGTACGGCAACTATTCGAATGCTTTTCATGAATTGTCTTTGGCCGAGCAAGAGATTGGGAATGACAAACATCTGCAACATAAGGTGGAATTTTATAAGACCATGTGTCGTTCCTATCTGGACAATGATATGGAGGTGCTGAGCGAATATCTGAAACAATATCCTCGTTCCACTTATGACAATGAGGTGAAATACAGGCTTGCCGATATGTTGTTCGATGCGGGAGAATATGAACTTGCCGGTGAACTTTTCGGACAGGTGAGTGTTACGCGCCTCGCTCCGGATATGAACGAATACTATTTCAAGATGGGTTATTGTGCATTCGAAAAGGGGGAATATGAGCGGGCAGGGGCATATTTCAGGAATGTCGATGCCGCTTGTGACTATGGCGCGGCGGTAACCTATTGTTTCGGTTACATGGCCTATATGGATAAGAATTATTCGTCGGCCAAAGAGTATTTCCAATCTATTGCAACTACGCCAACCTATGGAGAGGTGGTGCCGTTCTATCTGTTGCAGATAGAGTTCATGGAGGGTAATTATGACTATGTTACGGAGCACTATGCCGATGTGATGTCTGTTGCCGGGGGCGAACGTTTATTGGAGGTGGTGCGTATGGTCTCGGAGGCTTGGTTTAATAAAGAGTCGTGGGAGAATGTGTGCGACTTCATGGAGCGATATGAGCAGATGGGCGGAGAACTTCAACGAGAGGAGAGTTATATGGCCGGATATGCCCACTATGTGTTGGAGGAGTATGCAGAGGCAGAACGATACTTGGTGCGTGCCTGCGGTCCCGACGATGCCTTGTCGCAAAATGCGAGTTATCATCTTGGAGACTGCTATTTGAAACTAGGTAATAAGGAGAAGGCCATGCAATCGTTCTCCATTGCAGCCACGAGCGGTTTCGACGATAAGATAACAGAGGATGCCTTGTTTAACTATGGCAAGCTTCTCTTTGAAACAGGCGGAGGAACTTTCAACGAGTCTATCAATGTGCTGACTCGTTATGTTACGAAGTATCCCGACTCGGAGCGTGCGGATGAGGCTCGCGAATTGCTGATTGCGGCCTACTACAATTCGCACGACTATGACATGGCCTATAAGGCGATAAAGGCATTCCCTAATCCTGATGGAACACAGCGTGCAGCATTGCAGAAGATTGCCTATTTTAACGGATTGGAGGCCTTTGTGTCGGGCGATTTTGCAAAGGCAAAATCTGCTTTGGATGAGGCACAGAAGATAGGTGTGAGCCCTAAATACAACGCTT
>JAZODY010000037.1:0-5274 GCA_045597245.1 Tidjanibacter sp. | reverse complement strand
ACTATGCCCGTCTGCGTTTCGGCATAGGCAACGACTTCCCTCAGGGAATGCAGATAGATTTCGTGTTGGGCGAGTTCAACAGCGAGGAACGCAAGGCATTGGTGCCGCGTGTGGAGGAGGCTGTGGAGGCAATAAAGTGTTTCGCCATGCAGGGAATCAATCAGACCATGAATCTTTACAACAAAAAGAGCATAGGTGCCAAGCCCAAAAACATGGAGGACAAGACAAACGAAAAGAACGAACAGACGAATCAATAAAAAAGATTATCGGCATGCAGAATCGGTAATGCCCGCGCAAAAACGCATAGTGAAGACGTATTATATCGGCGGCACCGAAAAAAGACAGAGCGGAGAAAAAACTCTCCGCTCTGTCTTTTTTTATTCGGCATAGCCCGTTTTACTCTGCGCTCTCCTCGGCGGCCTCCTCTTCCTCCTCCAACGAGAAGTCGGTAAGACCGGCCGACACAAGCAGATTGTACCACGCCACCATCTTCTTCATGTCGGAGAAGTGGACGCGGTCGCGGTCATAGTCGGGCAGAACGGCTGCCACAAACTCCTTAATCTCGTTCTGGGGCGACTTGGCATCGAGAGCCGGTTTACCCTCGGTGTAGGCATACATCTTCTCGAACACCTTTGCCAGCGGCAGGTCCTCACCCTCGGTGAAGACGGCAATCTCGGAGAGGGCACTCACACGCGCACTGCCCGTTGCGTTGGTTCTCTTGCCGTCGATGAGCGACTCGACAATCACACCGTGGGTGCTGCGTGCAACGAAACGAAACAATCCGGGCTGACCCGATATGGATAAAATCTCTGCGAATTTCATAGTTCTTTTGTGCTGTTAGTTTTTAAATGGTAATTGTTACGATGGCGCAAAGATAAGAATAGTTTTGGATTAATCACCCTCGGCGGGCCGGCTTTTTGGAGCGTCGCCTCGTGCGAGCCGATGTGGCGTGGCGTGCAGCATGCGTGCGGACCTCGGAAGAGGATGTGTGTTCGGCAAGGTCGGAACGGTCGCTCTCGTCGGCATTGTGCAGAAATCGCCCGAGGCGCAGGGTGAGCAGTATCAGCACACCGGTCACCACCGCCTCCCATCGCATGCCGAGGGCGGTCATGCACCCTACCGCCGAGAGGGTCCAGACGAGTACCGCGGTGGTGAGATTTCTAATATCCTTTATTCCCTCCTTGAAGATTATGCCGCCGCCGATGAATCCCACACCCGTCACCACCTGAGCCACCACTCGGGCAGGGTCGGCATGGGGTATGGCCATCGAGATTCGGGTGAACATGAATGCCCCCAGCAGCAACAGGGTTACGGTGCGTATGCCAACCACCTTGCTGTTGCGTTGGCGTTCCCACCCCACTGCGACGCCTATGGCGAGCGTAATGAAAAGATTGAACAAAAATTCGTGCATGATAAACTCTCTGTCGTGACATTGTCGTCGGTCTGTCGTGAGTAACCTCCGACGGGAACAAAGCGGCAATCTCCGCCCAACCCGTCACTAACAACAACTGTTCCAAACGTTTACCCTTCATGCAAGAGACTGTGACACGTATGACCGCAGAGAGAAGGAAACTGGGCCAAACATGATATTTCCGCCTCCGACGGGTCGGTTTTCGGAAAAAAA
The DNA here is from genome assembly GCA_045597245.1 of Tidjanibacter sp. Classification (GTDB taxonomy): domain Bacteria; phylum Bacteroidota; class Bacteroidia; order Bacteroidales; family Rikenellaceae; genus Tidjanibacter. Next base: position 3,650 of record JAZODY010000037.1, on the reverse strand, counting down.
CAACTATCTTCGCCACCGCAAATGGTTAGGAACAAAAACATATTCGGTCCGTTAATAACAGGAGTGCTGCTTGTCCTCTATGTGGCCACGACCGCCAATGCCACCATGTTCTGGCACGGTCACCGCATCGGCGACGCGACCATAGCCCACTCCCACTTCCACGGTACGGCCCACCACTCCACACCCGACGGAGGCCACTCGACAACCGAGCTGCTGACCATTGCCCTGATTGACAGGCTCACCCAAGAGCAATCATACAACGAGGCAGAGACGGGAATCGTACTGCCCATACACGAAATCATCCTCTCGCAGGAGTGTCCCGAAGGACCCTCTTCGCAACAGACGCGCGTCTGCTCGTCGCGTGCACCTCCCGTAATGTGATTTAATCATCCCGATTATTGGGCTCCTCGGCGGAGCCTCGCTGCCTCATGTGTCGCCCCAAGAGAGTGTGGCGACTAATGTCGTGTGCCGAACATACGTCCGCACTCGTCCAAATCATACATGCGGGCACACATCACACAAAAAACACCAAACACGTAAAACAAACTTAAAGAAAGAGATGAAAAAATCCATATTCGCGGGAGCACTATGTCTGCTCCTGACGCTCCTCGGTCTGCCCCAAAATGCAGCAGGCCAGAAACAAATCACCGATGCCAACATCAACGGCCATGTGGTGGACGCCTCAACGGGCAAGCACATCCCCTTTGCAACAATCACCCTTCAAGGCACCACGATAGGAGTTGCCACCGACGGTACGGGCCACTTCTACATGAAGAATCTGCCGCAGGGAGAGTTCATGATGAACATCTCCTCGGTGGGATACAAAAACACCAGTCTGCCGGTGACAATCGTCGCCCACAAGACTCAGGAGATTAACATAGAACTCACCTCCGAGGCCCTCTCGATGGACGAGGTGGTGGTTTCGGCAAGCCGCTCTGAGACCAATAAAAAGAGTTCTCCGACCATAGTGCGCTCCACATCGACCAAACTGTTCGAGGGAACGGCATCGACCAATCTGGCCGAGTCGATGAACTTTCAGCCCGGAATCAGGGTGGAGAACAACTGCAACAACTGCGGGGTCACACAACTGAGAATAAACGGATTGGACGGTCAGTATTCGCAAGTGCTGCTCGACAGCCGTCCCATATTCAGTTCGCTGGCCACGGTCTACGGATTGGAGCAGTTGCCGGTGGCGATGGTTGAGCGTGTGGAGGTGATACGCGGGGGCGGTTCGGCCCTCTTCGGAGCCAATGCCATAGGCGGCGTGGTGAACATCATCACCAAAGACCCCCTTCGCAACTCGCTCGCCCTCTCCAACAACACCAGCATACTCAAAGGCGGCACCACCGACATCAACACCTCCATCAATGCCTCCTTCGTGTCGGACGACTACAAGATGGGGGCCTACGTGTTCGGCATGGTGAAAGACCGCGATGCCTACGACCGCAACGAAGACGGCTTCTCCGACGTCCCTCTGCTCAACTCGGAGACGGTGGGTTTCCGCGCCTACTACAAGACCTCTCCCTACTCCCGCATCACCGGCGAGTATCACCACATCACCGAGTTGCGTCGCGGCGGAAACAACTTCAACCTCCCGCCCCACATGGCCGACATAGCCGAGCAACTCGACAGCAAGATTGATGGAGGCGGTCTTAAATATGACTATTTCAGTCCCAACGGTTATCACCGCATGAGCGTCTACACCTCGGCCCAGAAGATAGACCGAACGAGCTACTTCGGAGTGGAAAAAGACCTCAACGCCTACGGTGCCACCTACGACAAGACCTATGTGGCCGGCATGCAATACATCTACTCGATGGACCGCCTGCTCTTCCTGCCGGCCGATTTCACGGCGGGCGTTGAGTACTCCTACAACACATTGGAGGACATATACATAGGTTTCGGTCGCGACTTCATACAGGACACCGATACAAAGGGAGTGTTCATGCAGAACGAGTGGAAGAGCGAGAAACTCAATCTGCTGGTGGGATTCCGCACCGATAAGCACAATCTGATGAAAGAGCCCGTCTTCTCGCCCCGCATGAATGTGCGTTACAGCCCCAACGAAAACATTGGTCTGCGCCTGAGCTATTCGAGCGGCTATCGTGCCCCCCAATCCTACAACGAGGACCTGCATGTGGATGCCGTAAACAACCAAATGGTAATCATCACCCTCTCCCCCGAACTCAAACCCGAATACTCGCACAGCCTGAGCGCATCGGTGGACCTCTACCACAACTTCGGAAAGTTACAGACCAACGTGCTCTTCGAGGGATTCCACACCGACCTCGACGATGTGTTCACGCTCGAAAAGATTGGAGAGAATGCCGAGGGATTCATCATCAAGGAGCGTCGCAATGCCTCGGGAGCAACGGTGAAGGGGGTGAGCGTGGAGGCCAAAGCGGGTGTGCCCGACAAGTTTGAGGTGCAACTCGGCTACACGCTCCAAAGCAGCCGCTATCATGAGCCCGAGCGTTGGTCCGACTCGGTGGAGCCGCAGAAACGCATGTTCCGTTCGCCCGACAGCTACGGCTACATCACGGTGAATGCCGACCTCACCAAGTCGCTCAAAGCCTCTCTCTTCGGCAACTATACGGGCAGCATGCTCGTGCAGCACAATGCCGGAGTGGTGGAGCACGACGAGGAGAAGATGACACCCGACTTCTGGGACCTCGGCGCACGCATGTCGCAGTCGTTCCGCCTCTCGGCACAGACATCATTGGAGTTGAGCGCAGGAGTGAAGAACATCTTGGACAGCTACCAGAAAGACATAGACTTCGGACAGAACAAGGACGCCGGCTACACCTACGGTCCCACCATGCCTCGTCTGTTCTTCTTCGGGGTGAAGATTTCGATGTAGTTCAATCCTCCCTGCCAAGAACAAATCGGGCCGGTCTGTTTCGACCGGCCCGATTTTTATTCTCACATCTCCAAAGAGAGGCTCACGCCCACACAGCGCGGTCGGCCCACACTGAAAAAGCTGTTACCGGTGGATTGGAAATAGAATGTTTCATACCTTTCGTCGGTCAGATTACGCCCCCAGAGTGTCAGCAGGCAGCCGCCCTTGCGCACACCCATCGAGGCCGAAAGAAGCGTATAAGGGTCCTGCGAAAGGGTGTTGGCGTCATCCCACCAGATGCGCCCCACTCCGTCGGCCTGAGCACGCACGAAGAACTCATCGAGCACTCTCCCGCGGAACTTGAAGGTGTAGCCTGCCACGACATTGAAGGTGCTCTGCGGAGCATAGGGAAGACGCTTGCCGCTCAGATTAACCTTGCCGTCATTGTAATCGACGAACTCGGCCCGGGTATATCCGTAAGAGCCCGAGAGTTGCATACCTCCCGCCACATAAGAGGCCGACACCTCGCCGCCCAAACTCTTCGACCGTCCCGCATTGGACATGATGCGGCCCATGCTCGTGGCCGAGGGGAAGACGGTGAGTTGCTGGTTGCGACAATCGATATAAAAGAGTGCGGCATCGGCCGAGAATCCGCCGGACGACAGATGACCGCCCACCTCGTAGTTCCACGCATACTCGGGTTCATAGGTGGTGGAGGCGGCCGAGGAGTCGATGTCCTCAGTGGGACGCCCTGCCGAAGTCATCATGTCGTACATGAGTCGTTCGCGCAAAATGTCGGAGAAAATCTGGG
>JAZODY010000036.1:0-24964 GCA_045597245.1 Tidjanibacter sp. | reverse complement strand
TAGACTCAAAGATAAACGGACACAACATCCCGGCAAAACAGAAGAAAAAGAACTTCTTTGTCGGTCACAGCAATGGCGCGCACGTTGAAATTGTAGTGCCATGCTCCGTTACCCAGCGGTTGCAGGGGAGCGGGAATTATGTTTGAACTTGATTTCATCTTTTTTTGTCGTTTATTTGGTTAAAATTCGGTTTTTTCGGGAATGAAGCAGAGGCGGGAGCCGATACGCGCATACGAATGCGAGGGAGCGTGCTGCGTGTGCGCACAACCGAAGCCCGCACCCGCATTGTCATACCCATCACCGCCGAACATGACACCACGCAGAGTCTCTGCCGTAGGGATGTTGGTGTAGTGATAGTCCGCCCAATAAGTGGTTGAGTCGCCACCGACAACCGCCGGCATAATATCGCCATTTTCGCCAAATACGAGTTGGCGCACATATCCCACCGTGCGAGGTGCCGAGCCGCGCATCGAATAGCCGTCATAGCCCGTATCCTTGTAGTCGGCGGGTGTGTCGGCCACATAGACCGTTGAGGTGTCGCCGCCGTTCCCCGCCGCGGGGCCGGCTTTGATATTGATGCCGTCCGTCCACTTCCAAATGTGTCCGAAGGGATTTTCAACACCGCGATAGCGGTTGGCATATACCGTCACCCATACCGAGCCGTCCTCCTTTAACGCCTTATACGCCACCTCGCCCGAACCGTTTCCGAGTTCGTCGGTGTGTCCGCAGGGCACAAATGGGAGGTAACTGTTATACTCATTCCAAGCCGTACTGGTAACAGTCGTTACGCCATTGCCCAAGCCGCCCTGTTTGAAACCTTCGCTTGTCGGCCGAGGGTCGAAAGCGAGTTGGGAGTTGCGGTCGGCATACTCGACATGATAGAGCCAGAACAACGCCTTGTATGCGTTGTAGTCTTGGCAGTTCCACTCGGCGGTTTCGGGTTTTCGCTTGCGGGCATAGTTGCGGAAGTTGGTGCGGGTGAGGGCGGTTGCAGGGCGACCGAGCAGGGTGCGGTATGTGCCGTCCCAAGCCGAATGGTTGTTGCCGCCTCGGTAGCGGGCCGTTGTGTTCACAACCGAGGCAAGTTTGAGGTCTGTTCGGTCCACCGAGGCTTCGTATGCCGAGATATACATCTTGGGCACATGGTGGAAACCCTCCTGTGCGTATTCCGACAGAAGACATCGGCGTTTTGTCCCTTCGGTTTCGAATTTGCGCCAATGTGCCGGAATCTCGACCATCACCTGACCTTTCGAGCCGTCGCGAACTGCCCCTCTCCAATCGTCTGCATCGAGATATTCGACGACATGCCCGTTGTCGTCAAGCAGACATCCGCGCATGCGACTCTGGATGGGAAGTGCCCGATGGAGAGCCATGTTGCCTGTTCGTGTGCAGGCGGTGTCGGCCACGGCGGTGTCCCACTCGATACCGTAATATATGCCGAGGGTGCCGTACAACCGAGATAGTGCAAGCTCGTTTGTGGCGACACGTTTGTGGAGGTGACGTATCGTGTCGGTGGCATTGAAGGAGTACACCACATCGGCGGTGATGGGGATGTGGGTGTCCGATGCGACACCCTCTGTGCCGAAGTCGTTGGCAAAATAGAGGTCGTTGATGTCTTTGTCCATCGGCTCTTCTTGCGGTGAGGTCAATGCCACATAGGCCGTCAGCGGAGAGCCTGCCGCGGCGAGGCCGGCCAGATGTTGTTTCCATGCGTTCAAAGTGGTGTGGGCCGAGTCTTTGACGACAAATATTTCGCTGGGCTGATATATTTGAGCGAATTTGTCGGGCATCTCCGCCCATGCTCCCAAGTATGCAATGTAGTGGTTGTATAAGGAGTAGTTTCGGTCTGTGTGTTCCAATACTTTATAAAGCGAGGGGACCTCGTTGTAAGGCAGTTCGAAGGCATTTGAGATAAAAGAGGCCACCTTCCACGGCTCACTGCCGTCGAAAGAGACCTCCACGACGGAGGTGCTTTTGATGCCGTTCTCGAAATCGAGCGAATCGCCTTTGTAGGGATGAGGAGAATAGTGGTGTCGCAACCCTCTCAGCGGGGAGATGTCAGACAGACCGAGCGACTCTTTTCTGTATTCGATGCCGTTGTTGTATTGGGTCGAGAAGTCGGCATAGGACCATTTGAGATGCACGCAGATGTTCTCCAACGATTTGACCTCGGCAATCACCCAGCCCGCCTGTACGGGCAGAATGTCGGCCCGCCCCGATGCTCCGGCCGCCATGTCGTAGACCGTATCGAAACAGCCGTCGGTGGGGGCAAAGGGGTTGTAACCCACGCGCACCACATTGTCCGCACCCGTAATGTCGGCCACACGATAGCCGTTGTTCTCTCCGTTTATGCCACGCACACAGGGGGCCCATATCACATAATTGGGTCCCTCCTCTATGGCACCCGTCGAGGCGTTGATGCTCTTGCCCGAGAGGACCATCGTGCGCTTGTCGAACTGATTGAAACTCGTCGAGACGATTGCGGTCGGGCGGGAGGCGTTGATGCCCTCGGCAATGTACTTCGTGCCGAAATAGTCGATACATTGCTGTACGGTGGTCAATCGGGTGTCGAGGCCGAGCTCCGTAAGGTCGAAACACATTATGCCGCCCTCCTTTGCAACCTCATAGCGGTAGTGGCCATCCGTAAGGGCCTGAATGTAGAGATGCGGTATTGTCGAAGCTCCCGTATCTCGATTGAAGAACGAGCCGCACCACGACCAACGATTGGCGGTGCTCCAAAATCTCTCGACTATCGTGTTTCCGAAACATCCGTAGAAGGCTCGACTGTTGCTCTTCACGAGAGCCATGAAGACACACTTGTGGCCGCCTGCCAGATAGATTTCGGGGGCATGCAGGGTGGTGTTGTTGTTCGTTTCAAAGGCGACATGGCTGCCCTTGCCGGTTTGCGTTCCCGTTGTGTTCCAGCCCTTAAACCCGTCGGCAAAGTTGCCGTTTCCGATGTATTGTTTAATCAGATTGCCGCTTACGGATTTCAGTCGGGCCTGACCGGTCTGTACGGACAAACCGTTGCCCGTCACACGCAATCCGCCCATCTCGGCAGTGCTCTCCGCCACCGAGCTGTCGATGGCCGCGAGGGTGTCGGCAAAACCGACACGAGCCTGCGGGGCATAGCCGTCTTTGTCGATTTTGCCCGATATGTCCTGTCTGAATACCAGAGCCTTGCTCCATGTGAGACCGTTGTCGGTGCTTTGGCGCATGAAGACATCTCCATCGCCACATTCGGCATGCCAGCCTGTGCCGTCGGCGGAGTATTCAATGAGGGTGAAAGGAGCGGCTTCTCCTCTTTCGCCCTTGTCGCCCTTGTCGCCTTTCTCTCCGTCGATGCCTATTCGGTCGGCTATCTCCAATGTGACTGACAGTTCATTATCCACAAAGACGATTTCGCGGAAGATTTCGTCGGTCGCGCGCTCTCTTATGGTGCGCGGACTTACCATTCGGGCTATGGGGGCGTTTGCTATTTTGGTTGCTCCCGTTGCCACGTCGGTGAGAGAAAGTTGCATGGTCAGGGTGTCGTAATTCAGCGACGAGGAGAGCAGGGGCGGAACATTGACCGTGAGAGAGGAGCTCCCTCTGGCGATGGTGAAATCATCGTGAGGGGTGGCAGGGGAGGAGGCCGAGAATTTGGATGTGCCGGATGTGAAGAGCGTGATTTTCACAGCCCATCTGTCGAGGTCGGATTGTGAGCCGATGGAGATGCCGAACGACTCGCCGGCAATGATTTTTGGTAGATTTGTCATGGTGTTTGTTGTGTTTTGGTTATCCATGCGACAAAAATACCTTCATGCTTATGCCTGCGGTGTGTAAAAAAACAGACCTCCGGACAGAAATTCTGTCCGGAGGTCTGTTATGTATAGGCTCTCTTTTCGGGTCCCTATCTCCCTCTATACATCTCGTCGTAGTATTTTTCGTAGTCTCCGGAGGTGATGTTGTCCATCCACTCCTGATTGTCGAGGTACCATCTGACGGTCTTCTCGATACCCTCCTCGAATTGGAGCGAGGGTTCCCAACCGAGCTCCTTTTGGAGTTTGGAGGAGTCGATGGCATAACGGGCGTCGTGTCCGAGGCGGTCGGTGACGTAAGTTATCAGCCCCAGCGAATGTCCCTCGGGATTGCCGAGCAGACGGTCCACGGTCTTAATCATCACCCCGATAAGGTCGATGTTTTTCCACTCGTTGAAGCCGCCGATGTTGTATGTCTCGGCCACCTTGCCCTCGTGGAAGATGAGGTCGATGGCCCGCGCATGGTCCTCCACATAGAGCCAATCCCTCACATTCTCGCCCCTGCCATAGACGGGCAGCGGCTTGCGGTTGCGGATGTTGTTGATGAACAGCGGTATCAGTTTCTCGGGGAACTGATAGGGGCCGTAGTTGTTGGAGCAGTTGGTAACTATTGTCGGCATGCCGTAGGTGTCGTGATAGGCACGAACGAAGTGGTCCGACGATGCCTTCGATGCCGAGTAGGGCGAGTGGGGATTATACTTGGTGGTTTCGTAGAAGAAGCCGTCGCCGTATGCCTTGTGTCCCTCGGAAGAGGCCGCTGTCTTGAACGGAGGCTCGATACCCTCGGGGTGGTTCATCGAGAGTGCTCCGTAGACCTCGTCGGTGGAGATGTGGTAGAAACGCTTGCCCTCATAGCCCTCCGGCAGCGACTCCCAACAGAGTTTCGCAGCCTGCAAGAGCGAGAGAGTTCCCATGACGTTGGTGCGGGCAAAGGTGAAGGGGTCCTTGATGGAGCGGTCCACGTGGCTCTCAGCGGCGAGGTGAATGATGCCGTCTATCCGTTCCTCCTGCATCAACCGACAGAAGGCCTCGAAGTCGCAGATGTCCATCCTGACGAACTTGTAGTTGGGCCGGCCCTCAATGTCTTTGAGGTTTGCGAGGTTGCCGGCATAGGTGAGTTTGTCGAGATTGATGATGTTGTACTCGGGGTATTTGTTCACGAAAAGGCGCACCACATGACTGCCTATGAAACCGGCGCCTCCGGTGATTACGATGTTTCTTTTTGCCATCTTTTGTGTTACTTGTTTTCTTTATGTCTGATTAGCTGTTTCGGCCGCGCACCCGCTACTCGAACTCGGGGTACAGATTTGCGCCATAGTCAAACGGAGAGTCGAAATCCTTCAAGCAGAGGTGCCCGATGTCCTTATCCGAGAGAACGGCACTCTCTGTCGGTATCCGCCAATCGATGCCCAGACTCTCGTCCTTGATGCTGATGCCGCCGTCGGCCTCGGGAGCGTAGAAGTTGTCGCACTTGTATTGGAACACCGCCGTCTCGCTCAATACGGCGAAACCATGTGCAAACCCCCTCGGCACAAAGAACTGGCGATGGTTGTCCTCCGAAAGTTCCACTGCAACATGCTGTCCGTATGTCGGCGAGCCTTTGCGAATGTCCACCGCCACATCGAGGACCCTGCCGCTGACACAGCGCACCAGTTTGCTCTGTGCGTGGGGCGGACGCTGGAAATGCAGACCGCGCATGACGCCGTAACTCGACATGCTCTCGTTGTCCTGAACAAAGTTTATCTTTCGTACTTTCTCTTCAAACTCCCTCTGCGAGAAACTTTCGAAGAAATAACCGCGGGCATCCCTGAACACTCTCGGCTCGATGATGACCACTCCCTCTATCGCTGTTTTTATTACCTCCATTTTCTGTCATTCAAGATTAGGATTTCCCGTCTCTTTCAACTCGTCGATAACTTTCAACAGATATCGACCGTATTGGTTCTTCAACATGGGTTGTGCGAGTTCGCGCATACGCTCCTCCGTAATCCAACCCTGTCGGTAGGCTATGCCCTCCAAGCAGGCCACCTTCAACCCCTGACGCTTCTCCAAGACCTCGATGTAGGTGGAGGCCTCCGAGAGAGAGTCGTGGGTGCCCGTATCGAGCCATGCGAAACCGCGACCCAACGTCTGCACCTTCAACTCGCCATCGGACAGAAACTGCTGATTGACGGTGGTGATTTCATACTCTCCTCGTGCCGACGGCTTGATGTTTTTTGCCACCTCGACCACTTTGTTGGGATAGAAGTACAGACCCACAACGGCATAGTTCGATTTCGGCTTGGCGGGTTTCTCCTCGATAGAGAGACAGTTGCCCTCCTTGTCGAACTCGGCCACGCCGTAACGCTCGGGGTCGCTCACCCAATAGCCGAACACAGTGGCCTTGCCATCCTGTTCGGCGGCGCGGACAGACTCTTTGAGCATGGCGGTGAAACCGGCACCGTGGAAGATGTTGTCGCCCAAGACAAGGCAGACGCTGTCGTCACCGATGAAGTCGGCTCCGATGGTGAAGACTTGCGCCAGACCGTCGGGTGAGGGCTGCTACGCATATTCGAAATGAACTCCGTAGTCGCTGCCGTCGCCAAGCAGACGTTTGAAACCGGGCAGGTCGTGAGGGGTGGAGATAATCAGAATGTCCCGAATGCCCGCCAACATCAGCACCGATATGGGATAATAGACCATCGGCTTGTCGTATATCGGCATCAACTGCTTGCTGATGCCCTTCGTGATGGGATACAGACGAGTTCCGCTGCCCCCTGCCAATACTATGCCTTTCATGATTTGTTGCCTGTTTTTCGATTATAAATAATAGGTGCCGGAACTATTTTCTGTATTTGAGGAATGAGATGAAGGCCCAGCACGTGAAATTATATACGCTCCGCAGGAGTCCGATTTTTTCCACTTTGTAGAGTACGTTCCATTGCGGTTTGATGACTTTTCGCTTGTCGCCCGTGACGGAGGTTTTTCGCATTCGATAATCGACGAGTATCTTCCGATTGCCGAAACCTTCGGGTATCGTTTTGAGCATCTGCAACCAATAGACATAATCATCCCTCATGCTGCCGAGAGCCTCGTTGAAGAGTATCTTGGGGCTCTTTTGGGTGTCGTATATTGCGGTGGAGGGGAAGATGGGGCACGTTTTCAAAAGGGATTTGTAGGTCACCTTCGGGGGGACGACAAAGGGTTTCAGAATCTCCTCTTTGGTATTCTCGTCGATGCGGCGATATGAAGAAAAGACCAGAGCGGCCTCATTTTCGGCCATGAAAGAGAGCTGTTTTTCGAGAAAATCGGGATGCCAGATGTCGTCCGAATCGAGAAACGCGATGTATCTTCCCCGTGCAACATGCAGGGCCGTGTTGCGGGCTCCCGAGGCCCCTTTGTTCTCTTTGCTCTCGATGAGGATTATGCGGGAGTCGTTATCGGAAAACTCTTTCACCGCAGCGATGCCGGCACCGTTGTCGGGAGAACAGTCGTCCACGATAATCATCTCCCAATTCTTATAACCCTGAGCCTGTACGCTTCGGATGGTTTCGCCCACGAATGCGGCCCCCTTATACATGGGGGTGATGATGGAAACAAGTTCGTTATTCATTTTCAAGGATGGTTTTAGTCATTTCCAGAACTTCGGCTATGATTTGGTGCATGTCATAGTATTTGTATTCGGCCAGACGTCCTTTGAAAATCACGTCCGCCTCTTTTTGTGCGAGTGCTTGATACTGCCGATATGTCTCGCTGTTTTTTTCGTCGTTTACGGGGTAGAAAGGCTCCATGCCCTCTTTCCACTCCATCGAGTATTCGCGTGAGATGACGGTCTTGGGGTTGTCATATACGGCCGCCCCGAACGATTCGAAGTGTTTGTGCTCGATGATGCGGGTGAAGGGGTAGGCCCCCGAGGTGTAATTCACGACGGCATTTCCCTGATAATTGGGAGTGTCAATCACCTCCGTCTCGAATTGGACCGTACGGTACTCCAACTTGCCGAAACGATAGTCGTAGAACTCGTCTATTTTTCCGGTGAAGATGATGCGGTCGGCCGTCGATTCCCATCGGCTCCTCTCTTCGAAGAAATCGACTCCGGTCATGATGTCCGAACCCGCCGTAAGGCCCTCTATCAGTTTGTTGTATCCGCCGATGGGAATGCCTTGATAGGTGTCGTTGAAGTAGTTGTTGTCGAAGACGAATCTTACCGGCAGACGTTTGATGATGAACGAGGGCAGCTCGGTGCATTTGCGGCCCCACTGCTTCTCGGTGTACTCTTTCACCAACTGCTCGTAGATGTCTTTGCCGACCAACGAGATGGCTTGTTCTTGCAGATTGCGGGGCTCCTTCACTCCCTGACGCTCTAATCCGGCGACGAACTCGGCCCTCTGCTCCTCTATCTTCGCCCGGGCCTCCTCGGGGGTGGTGACGCCCCACATCTGATGGAAGGTGTTCATGTTGAAGGGCAGGTTATACAGCCTGCCGTCGGGGGCAAGGGCCACGGGCGAGTTGGTGTATCTGTTGAATGGAACGATGGAGTTCACAAAATCCCAGACCTCTTTGTTGGAGGTGTGGAAGATGTGGGCGCCATACTTGTGAACGTTTATTCCCTCAATCTCTTCGCAATAGATGTTGCCGCCGATGTGCTCTCTTTTGTCGATGAGCAGGCAGCGTTTTCCGGCTTTTGTCAGAGCATGCGCCATAGTGGCGCCGGTCAGTCCGGCTCCGACAATCAGAAAATCGTATTTCATTTTTTGTTGAAAAAAAGGTGTGTTAGAGATATTTTTTGTGTCTTTCGAAGTTCCCTTTCAGCCCGTCCGCAAAAGAGGCGAGATAGAGTTTGTAACCCTCCAAGTCCATTTTTCTCGTTATGAGGAACAGCCACGAGTAGGCCGCAAAGTTTTTCAGAATCTTGAAATACTTATGATTGGTTTTGTATATGTAGGCCCAGTTGCGGATTAGGCACACGAATCTCAGTTTTGAATCGACATAGGGCACCTCTATTCTGCCGAACAGAATAGGAACGGTGGGGGCTTTGTTTACGGGGTGATAGAACTCGGCGTCCAACAATGTCACCGGTGCGAAACCGGCACGCAGACACCGATAGTAGTGTTCGTAGTCGTCGCCCCAGATGAAAAGTTTCGGGTTTATGTAGCCCACCTTATCGACAATCTTCCTGCTTAGCAGGCTGCCGTTGAAGGGGAAGATGAAGGGGAGCTCCTCGCCCCAATCTTTTCGGAGTTCGTCGAGCATGACGGTCTTGCGGCCGTTCTTCATGCGTGTGGCCCACGAGACTTGCCGATGGTTGTCGATGTCGATGCTCACAGGCATCACATAATCAAACCGCTCCAATTTGACCAACTGCCTTTCCAAACAATCAGCCGACGGATAGCCGTCGTCGTCCATGAGCCAATAGCAGTCGTGGTCGCCGCATTCGTGGGCTGTTTTGAGTCCTGTGAAAAAGCCGCCCGCTCCTCCTTCGTTGTGCGATTTCAGGCAGTAGAGAACTTCGCAGCCGGAGATGTCGCCCAACGAGAACAAGCGGTCGCTCTCCACAGCTTGCGGAAACGGGAGGTTGAGATGGCGGGTCACATGTTCGAGAGTGCCGTCGGTGGAGGCGTTGTCCACTATCATAATCGAGTCGGGACGGATTGTCTGATTGAGTACGGCATCAGCACATCGTCCCAGCAGACTCTTTCTGTTGTATGTGACGATGACGGCACAGACTTTTGTTTTATTCATGAGTGTTCCTCTATTTTGTTTCTTATCAGGTGGCCGACAAACCCGAGCAGGTAGCCGAGTATCGTCCTCTTCGGAATGTCGTGGCGGGCCGAGATGTTCAAAAACTCCTTGAACTTCGACATGTTTCGCCCTTTTATGCAGTCCCAGAACGGAGTTACGAGCATGTGGTCGAAGACGTCAATCCGATTCTCTTTGAGAAAGAGGTGCTTGCGGATGAAAACATTCAGCCTGACCTCCAACCTCTCCCATGAGATGGTGTTGGATACGGAGCCGGTTCTGAATGTCAGACAGTAGGCCCTGCTGTTTTCGACCGCTATCTTGCGTGCATGGTGGCCTGCCAGATAGGAGAAGGTGGTGTCGTTGTTTATGGGCACCTCATCGAAGCGGATGGCGTGACGGTCAATCATCTCTTTGCGGATGATTTTACCCCACGGCTCGCCGAACAGGTATCTCAGTTGCAGCTCGTCTCCTTTTTTATATGCCTTGAAATATTTGTCGATGTGTCTCCAACGGTCGCAGGGGTCGCCTGTCGAGCTGTCCAGACTTATGATGTTGAAGAATATTATGTCGGTTTCGGCGTCCGCCTTTTTGTACTTGTCGAGTATGTCGTTCAGTCGGGGCAGGAAGTAGTCGTCCGAGTCGGCAAATATGACAAACTCTCCTTTGGCCATTTCCAGCCCCCTGTTTCGGGCCTTGCCGCCGCCTCCGCCCGTCTCGGTGGAGGTGAAGTGACAATGGGGATATTGCAGCGTCAGGGCACTCAGGGCCTCATGGTGTTCCGCGTCGGAACAGTCGTCCACGACGATGACTTCGATGTCGTTGCGGACGGGGATTGAAAAGAGCAGTCGCTCCAAGAGTTGCGGCTGGTTGTGATGGGGAATTATTATCGACCATTTCGGTCGGCTATCTTGTTGAGAATCATCGTCTTCCCCCCCCCTGCTGCTGCGTCGGGCTTTTTTCAAACGGGCGAATCGTTGCAGAAGCTTCTCGGTTCTTTTGAATCGTTCGGGAGAGGAGTAGAGCCTCTTCAATGCCTGATAGCCGAATGATTGCAATATCTCGGTGTCAAGCCCCGCAACCAGAGTGGTTATCGGATTCAGACCGCTCAACGGATTGTCGATGCACTGCCGCACCTCCTGCGGTATCTCGCCCGTTTGTTTTATCCGGTCGAAGACATCCTTCTCGTTCAGCAGAAAGACCTGACGGTCGCCTGCTTTGGAGACGTTGGTGCACAGATAGTGAACAATCTTGGCCGAGTCGAGAAACTTGGTGCCGTGTTTCAATTCGCAGTTCCATGTGTCGGGCAGGATGGCCATCATCTTGTCCATCTCGTGGTTGGCCACATGGAACGACGGCTGGTCCATCGTGACGTTCTGTTTGAGCCCCTCGATGTATATCCTCTGCCACTTGTCGTAGAACTCATGGGTGGCCTTGTTGTCTTTGACCAAGACCACTCCGCTGTTGAAATAAATCTTTTCGTCGCTTATGTCGAGCCCCAGAGAGGCCACATTGGAGAGGATTTTACGGCGATAGGGGTTGTCGGTCAGATAGGTGTGAGAGTCCAGACATGCGGCGATGGAGGCGGTTATGTCGTCTATCTCCGTCAAATCCTGCACGATGATTGTGTCGGTGTCTATGAACAGATAGTCGCCGGCGATGTGTCGTCGGGCTCCCGTTTTGAGCAGGCGCGACCTGTGGTGGGCCGAGAGCGAGGCGTCCAAATCGACAACCACCGTTTCGTCGGCCAATGCCGCCATCTTTTCTCTGTTTCCTGTGAGGGTCGATTCCGTGCATGAATCTATCAGCAGAGCGATATGACAATCTTTCATCGCTCTTTTGGCCGAAAACATCGACACGTAGGTCTGTTCCAGATAGACGTCCTTCTCGGAACTGACCACAACGTAGAGTAATTTGGTTATCATTGTTTTATCGGTATCTTTTTTTGCAGGTTTATCATATTCATCGAACATACGTAGGGCAGCATCCACGCAAGCCAATACGGATAGGCTCTTTGCAGGAAGGATACGGCGTAGAGTATCAGAAACCCGTAGGCAAAGCGTTTGTCGGGGCAGGCCTTCGCTATGAAGAAGTAGTAGAAGAAGACGATTATGGTGCCGATTATGCCGAACTGCATGAAGAACATCTTGTAGCCGGCTCCCATGATGCTGCCGTTTTTGAACATCTCGCCCATGAAGTTGCTTCCCTTGCCGAAGATTATTTCGCCCGATTTCACGAAACTTTCATAATAGCTGTCGGTCAAAGCGCTGGTTCGGTTGTTGCCGGCTATGTCCTCGGTCTGCTCGTCGTACTCCAATCTCGCATATATCATCTCATTGACGGGGTTGTCGCCATTGTTCCACATGTCGGTCACTATGTAGTTGAAACAGAGGAACGAAAGCGCCAACAACAATATGGTGCCCACCTTCACCCTGACTCTCAGCAATATCGCCACCGCCAACAGCAGATAGGCGGCCAACGACAACGAGAACAGTATGCCGGCCACAAGAAACCACAGATACTTCTTCTCCTTGAAGTTGAAGTTGTTGGCATAAAGCAGATAGACCGCTATCGACCCCAGATGCCCCGGCTCTATGAACGGACCGCGGAATCGGTTGATGAGAAAAAACTCCTCCGCCGGCATGATGAAGAAGAAGTAGTTGTGGTGGTCCTGATAGTTGAACGGGGCCCGCAGTACTCCTATCGGCGAAAATCCCACCACCATCCATACGATATAGACTATCAGACTGACGATGATTATGTAGGACAACACTTTGGTTACATACGTGAGTGTCTCTTGTTTGCGCTCGTCGCTCAGCTGAAACAGAAGTATGCCCGTGACGTAGGGCAACAGCTGTGGCAGGGAGGCGAACCCGTCAAGAAAAAAGTTGTCCGCAAATATCAGCAGGAACGAGAACAGCAACCCTTTGTGGACCCGCCTGCTCGCAATGCCCGAGATAACAAACAGAGCAATGATGCACAGATAGGTTATCGTCTTTGACGAAAAATATACGGCCGGCCATATCTGCATGTTTTGCAATATGCAGACGAGCAGGAAGAACAGTATCAGGCGGAATAATTTATTTGACTTTGTGCCTGATGGCATCGAGATACCCATGTCCGTATTTCATGTCAGGTTCCACATAATTTCCCTCGCCCCATTCGTTCCACGATTTCAGAAATACTATCCGGTCCTCTTGGTCCTTGTGGTCAAGATGTGAGAATATCTGCTCTATATGTTTGCCGAACAGTTCGGGGGTGGCGTCTTGAAATACACGTCCGAATCGTCCGCTGCGCGGGGTGTGGTCCCAATTCGGCACGATGGTGGGGTAGACTCTCTCTTTGTCGAAGAGCCCGCTGTCGAGGTGTTTGATGGCATCTTTATACTTCACGATGGCCGGTTTCACCCTTATGTGGTTCGACAATATCTCTTGCAACTTATGGCCCCTGCCCACATTTCTTTCGCTGGGGAAGGGCATTCGATGGAGCGAGACATTGACCGCATCGAAGCCGTTGTCGAGCAGTTGCTCCGTCTGTTTAATCTCGTTGGGAAGACACAGGTGGGTCATGAAGAAGAATTCGGGCAGTCCCTCTTCGCGGGCCAGTTCGTTCCATATTCGGGCAAAATGGTCGATGTCGAACCCGAATCCGCAGTAGACCATGAAGAGCAGGCGGCCGTGGACCCTGATGTAGCGTTTGTCCTTGAACTTGGGCAGCAGAGAGCGGAAATGGGCAACGATGTCCTCGTCTCCGCCATAGGTCTGTTCGATGAGAACCTTTGACTTGCCCACCACCATCTCGTTGTTCGACACCCACTGTTTGTTGTACCACGTGTGGTTTGCCCAGCAGAGGCAGAAGGGGAAGTCGGGCCTGCCGCACTCCACCACCTCGTCGATGGGACGATTGAGCAGTTGCCTGCCGTTAAACCAATAGTGGTAGTAGCAGAAACCGTAGATGCCGGCCTCGCGGGCGAGTCGGGCCTGCTCCTCGCGAACTTCCGACAGGCGCAGGTCGTAGAAGCCCAAGTCGGCAGGAATTTTGGGCTGATAATGATTCTTGTATAACGGGCGTGCCTTCGCCACATTGGTCCATTCGGTAAAACCTTTGCCCCACCACTCGTCGTTCTCGGGAACGGGATGGTATTGAGGCAGATAGAATGCAATGATTTTTGGTTTGGCCATCTTTATATGTTTGTTTTGATTATTTTTGCAGGGTTGCCGGCACAAACGCAGCAGGCCGGAACATCTTTTGTCACAACCGAATTGGCCGCTATGACGGCTCCGTCGCCTATGGTCACCCCCGAGAGTATGGTGGCCTTGTCGCCAATCCATACGTTGTTGCCGATTTTTACGGGGCCTTTTGATACGAGCTCTCTTTCTAAGGGCGGCTGCATCAACGACGCCTTGTCGGTGAGACCGTGGCTGTTGTCGGTTATCGTGACCCAACGACCGGTCAGCAGGTTGTCGCCTATTTCAATGCCTTTCAGGGCCGTCAGGTGATTGTATTCGCCTAAGTTGCAATTTTTTCCAATCTTTAATTTGGGCTCTCCGGAGCCTCGTTTTACCCCCCCCCTCGGGGTATCTCCCCATGTGGAGAGGATGCAGAATCTGCCGAATCGGGAGCCTTTGCCAATCGTTATGCCGCGTGCCCCGATGAGTTTCACGGGATAGACGAAACAGACCGCCTCGGACTTTCCGAGTTCCAACGACAACCATACGGAGTACACCGCATCACGACAACGTTTGAGAAACGAGGCGATGCGCAGATTGAACAACAGATGAAACAGATAAATGAACGGGAACGTGAGTTTTCTTATCATCCTGTATCTATTTTTTTACGATTCGAATCGTGGCTATAAACCCAACACCCCTTTGGCTTTGGTCTTGTAAATCAAAGGATGGAGAGCGGTCAGCAACAACATCAGCGAACCGAATATTACGAACAGCAGTTTCAAGCCTTGCAGCTCGGGACACGCGCGGGCGACAACAAGCGATATGGCTTTCATTAATGCCCAATGTGCCACATACCAATACATCGACTCCCTGCCTATCTGTGTGAAGGGCCAGATGTCGCGGTTGATTCTTTTGAATATGTTGTTGAACATGACGATTCCCGCCGTGGCATATAACATCCATAACAGATAAGAGCCTTTCGTTATGACGTTGGTACTGAAATCCACCAGTGACGGATGGATTAAAGAGATGACGAATACGATGATTGAGCAGTAGAATATCTTATTGTCATATTGTTTCTCTTTCATGCGATGGCCCAGCACATAGAAGAACATGGCGGGAAAGAAGTTTGTGAGGTAGTAGGGTCTTAATGTGGTGAAATGTCGGCTTAATAACGCCAATATCAAGCCTATGACACCGCACGCAATACCCCCCCCCATACGGTTTTTCGTCGCTCTCAAAAGGCTGGAAGAGAGTGTTTTCACCAAGAACAGCGTGACCAGAAACCACAGCGGCGCCGCCCACAGATGGCCGCCTCCTCCAAGCAACATCTGTTTCGGGGGAGAGAGGGTGTAGTGGATAATGTTTGTGTCGCCATCAAGCCAGAAACTGATGCAATAACATATCCAGCCGATGATTATGAACGACACGTAAGGTCGTGCCATTTTTTTGAAATTTCTCGATGCGGCCTCTTTTATCGACGGCAGCTCTTTGTGAAACATGCCCGACTTAAAGAAGAACCATGCCATAAAGCAGGCGAAGATATAGGTTATCGGTTGAACAAAGTCGGCCTCTTTCAGTCCGGCCTCCCTTATGCAATGTATGAATATCATATACACAATCAGCACTCCGCCGACTGTGTCGATATGGTTTGAACGCGGTTGTCTCTTCATCTGTCATTGTTTTTTAGTGATGGAATTTTCCCTTTATTTTTCTCGCTATCTCGTCTATTTTGTTCCGCTCGGGTTTGGTCAGGGCATAACCATAGGCCAGACCCGCGGTGGCTGCTGCCGACAGGAGCGAAACCGATATCAATCTCCACCAACCCTCCTGCATGATGTGCGAGACGAAAAGGCATTCCGCAAAGACCGCAACGGCTGTGAGGAAACTCGGCAGCATCGTCTCTCTCAGAAACCTCGGGATGACCAGTCCGGCAACTCGTTTGGCTATAATCATGCGCATGGGGATGCCTATACACTCCTCCACTATCACGAACAGCAATACGCTCTCGGGGGGAAGACCCATTTTCAGCAGAACATATCCTGCGGGGAGGACTATGAAATGGAGCCCTCCGACCCAGCATTGGAGCTTCTTGATGTTGCCGACACTCTCAATCGGAAGCGAAATACCTAAGGAGAATTGTGAGATTACGCTCATCAATAAGACCAAACGAGTGAAACTGACGGCATACTCCGGCACCTCTTTCAGCCATATCTTCATCACGAACGGCATCTCTATTATCAGCGGTATGGCCACCATGGCCAGCATCAGGAAGGTGAACTTGCTGGTGGTGGCAGACAAGGAGAGGGAGCGTTGTCGGTTGCCCTCCCCCTCGCTTTTGACTATCTGGGGTTTGGTGGCGGTCACTATCGACGACGAGAAGAACGATAACTGTCCGTTCACCTGCGTGGCTATGCCGTATGCGGCGTTCATGACCACTCCGTGGAACGAGTTCAGCAACATGGAGACTCCCTGTGTCCTCAGCATGCTGCTCATCCCGCCTATCAGGTTCCAGCCCGAGTAGGAGAGAAATTGTTTGAAGAGCCCTTTGTTTGAGACTTTTGTGAATCGGAGACGGCTTTCGTCATATTTGAGTCGGCAATAAAGGGCATACATTATGGCCGTCACCAGATGAATGAGAGTCAGGACCACCACGTAGAGTTTGAGCCGTTCGCCTGCATATCTCATCAGGTATATGGCGATAAACAGTTTCAGCAGCGCCTCGGTTATCTGCACTATGGAGACGTAGATTATGTTTTCGTGAGAGAAGAGCAGCGCATTGAACGGTACGGACACAACCATTATGAAGGTGTTTATCGCCAGACAATGCAGACAGAACATCGCCAAATGGAGTTTGCCGTCGGGCACTTGAAGCACGGTGTGCATCAGCAGGCTGCCTGCCACCTCTATGATTGCCACTATTATGAGCCCCACCAAGAGGTGCATCAGGCAGCTGAAATAGAAGGTGTCGTTAATCAGCTCTTTGTCTTTGCGCCCCAACGCGAAGGAGATGAACCGCTGAGACGAAGAGGCCATTGTCACATTCAAAAACATAAGCATGGACAGCAGGCCGGCCACCAGATGATAGATGCCGAAGTCCTCCTCGCCGAGCGCCAACAATATCCAGCGTGATGATAGTAATGTTACTATCATGGTGACAATCATGCGGAAATACATCACGCATGTGTTCAGTGCCATTCTGTTTCCTGCATTCATTACCATTCCGTCAGTGAGGTTGGTTCGGTGTCGGAGAGGTCATAGACAAAGTATTTCTCGGTCGGGTGTTCGGCAAACCACTTGTCGATAATGGCTATTCGGGACAATTCGTTGTTGAATATTCTGCCATGACCGGTCGAGAGCAGCTTTGCGGGGACTCCGCCTATGATGGAGTACTCGGGAACATCTTTCGTGTAATCCTTGTTCAGGACGGCGTATGAGGCCGCCACCGTCATGTGGGCGGGGGTTTTGGTTCCCTTCTTTATGGTGGTCTTGTTGCCAATCCAATTGTAGTCGCCTATGACTATCGGTTTGACCTTTCGGGCCACTTCGCCAGTGGCGACATTCATCGAGTAGTGGAAATCGGTGTCGAATATTTGAGAATGATAAGTTAGACATATGGATTGCCCTATCTTTATATCGCATTGACAATATATCATGGTGTTCTCGCCCAAAAAGAAATCATCTCCTATCTCCAACACTCCTCCCGAAAAGACACATATATCATTGCCCCTTAAAATGCGTCCTCCTCCTTTGAAAATTATGGTGCCGTGATTGATGATGCGGGTGGTGCCCTGCGAGCGATATGTGTCGAAACGTCCCCAGCGTATCATTCCCGAGGTGATGTGCGGAGCATCGATTACGACAGCTCCTTTGGCACAGATGATTTCCGTCTTTTTGTAGATGAAGACGGGGAATCTGATTGCCTGTCCGAATCGCAGGCTGCGAAGATTGAAGTATATGGTTTTGAGAAACTTCACTCTCGCATGATGGTTCTCTGTTTCGATGTGGGCAAAACAGTCGTTGAAACTCTTTATTCCGAACAGAGCGAGAATGAAGTACGCCGCCATTTTGCAGGGGCGCAGAATAAAGGGAGCAACGAGGCTCTCTTTCAGCAGTTTAAACATAATAAACAGTTTTCTTTGTGACGTATTGCGGGCGGGTTGTTGCCGATTGTGTGACAGAGTACGGATGTGAGCGGGCAACAACCCACAAGGGGCACATAAGCGATTATGTGCCCCTTGAAAGTATGAATATGTTTTTATCTCGGGTTCCTAACCGTAGAACTCTTTGTACCACTCGGCAAAGCGGCGAAGGCCCGTTCGCAGAGGGGTGTGGGGCTTGAAACCGAAATCGCGTTCCAGAGCCGAGGTGTCGGCAAATGTTACGGGAACATCGCCGGGTTGCATGGGCACCAACTCTTTGTGGGCCTCGAAATCATAGTCGGCAGGCAGAACGCCGGCACGAATCAGCTCCTCTTGCAGAATGGTCACAAAGTCGAGCAGATTCTCGGGGCTGCTGTTGCCGATGTTATAAACGGCATAGGGAGGCTCGGGCAGGCCGTCTTCTCCGAGTTTGCGCTCGGGGGCACGGTGCATGATGCGCTGAACGCCCTCCACAATGTCATCGACATAGGTGAAATCGCGTTTGCAATTACCATAGTTGAATATCTGGATTTTGTCTCCTTTCACCAACTTGTTCGTAAAGCCGAAGTAGGCCATGTCGGGACGGCCGGCAGGGCCGTAGACCGTGAAGAATCGCAGGCCGGTCGAGGGAATGTTGTAGAGTTTGCTGTAAGAATGGGCCAGCAGCTCGTTGCTCTTCTTTGTGGCGGCATATAGCGATACGGGGTTGTCCACTTTGTCGTCGGTGGAGTAGGGGACCTTCTTGTTGCTGCCATAGACCGACGACGAGGAGGCATAAACGAGATGTCGCACCCCTCTTCTGCCGTTGTCGTAGCTGTGGCGGCAGGCTTCGAGAATGTTGTAGAAACCTATCAGGTTGCTCTCTATGTAGGCGTCGGGATTGGTGATGCTGTATCGCACTCCCGCCTGCGCGGCCAGATTGACAACAATGTCGAAGTCGTTCTCGGCAAACAGACGGTCAATCGACTCCCTGTCGGCCAGATTGCCTTTCACGAACTTCCAACTGTTGGCGGTCTGCCGCGTTGCCAGCGAGTCCAGATTTTTCAGCCTGAACTCTTTTATGCTGACGTCGTAGTAGTCGTTTACGCTGTCGAAACCCACTATGTCTACCTCGGATTCGGTTTTCAGCAGGCGCTCGACCAGATTCGCGCCGATAAATCCGGCTGCTCCGGTTACCAGAATTTTCATTGTTTTTTTGTTTGATGTATTAAACGTTGCCCGCCCAATCTTTCGCTCCGTGCTCCTCTTTGTGCGGGGGGCGGTTACTCGAAAAGTGCCTTCACTTTGTTGTAACTCTCCATGTCGCCGATGTCGTGTCGGCGTCCGGGCATGGGGTAGGCGTGCATGGGAGTGCGCTCACACATGTAGTGGGCCAGATTACCCGGGGCGTCGTAGCCGCATCCGTCATCCACCGCGCCGCGAATCATATCCAACTCCTCGGCACGATAGATGTAGAAGGGCGGCACGGCCCAATTGCTTTTCGGCTCATGCGGTTTCTCTTCCATGAGTGTGACGAGGTTGTCGGCGTCGAGGCAGACCACGCCCGTTTTTTGCAGGGCTTTCAGTGACGGCTCTTGGTGACACATGATAAGGCTTGTCTGCTTCTCCTTGAAATATTCGACGAAACCATCGAACGAGAAATCGAGAACGTTGTCGGCCGCAACCACCATTATGTCCTCCTTCACATCTCCTATCTCCAAAGCCGCCAGCAGGTCGTTTACGGCTCCTATGCGATGTTCGTTGTCGGTGGAGCCGTCATCGATTATCGTTATGGGTTTCTCGTAGGGGGCGGTTTCGAGCCATTTGTTGAAGTGGTCTATGAACTTGTGATTGCTCACTATTATGTGGCCCGTTATCTCCGGAATGCCGTCTATGTCGGCCATCATGCGGTCCAGAATCGTGGTGCCGCCTATTTCGAGCAGCGGTTTCGGAAAGTTTTCGGTCAGCGGATAGAGGCGGGTGGCATATCCGGCCGCAAGCACTATATTTATCATGATGTCGTCTTGAAAAGTCAAAAGAGAGGTCATGAATGCAGCTCCTCTCCCATTGGTTGTGAAAGGTTGTTGATTATAAAAATCTTGCTCCATTGTCTATTTTGCAGAAGTGTATCTCGAAAGTGTCCCTGTATTCGGGGAACTGTTTCAGATACTCTTCGGTGAGGGTCTTTCTGATATGCTCCTTTTTTGCGGGGTCCACAAGTGCGATGCAGGCTCCTTTGAAACCGGCGCCGCTGAAACGACCGCCCCAGATTCCATCCAGATTGCGCATGATGTCGTAGATGGCTATCAGCTCGGGAGAGCCGCATTCGTAGTTGTGAATCGAGCTCTCGCAGCTCTCGAAACTCAACTGACCGAACAACTCCATGTTGCCCGACTCCCATGCCGTTATGCCTTTCCTTACACGCTTATACTCCGAGTAGAAATGTTCGGCCCGACGGGCGAAACGGGCGGGGAGTTTCTCGCAGGTGGACTTGTAGGTCTCGCGCGGGATGTCGCGCAGATAGGTCTTGTCGAGCGGTTTGAGCGGCTGGCCGGTGAATGCCAGCATGTTCCAAGCCGCCGTTCGGCACTCGCTCACGCGCAGGTTGTAGTCGCTCGAAACCAACGAACGGGTAAGGCCCGAGAAGAAGATTCCGAGTTCGAATTCCGGCATTCGCGGATTGCGTCTGATAATCCTGTATTCCTGTGAGGCGGTGTCGATAAACAGCAGTGAATCTTTTTCGCTCAGCACAATGCAGGATTGGTCGAGTATGCCGTTGCTCAGACCGATGTATTCCCTTTCTGCCTCCGAGGCGATGTTTATCGTCTCCATTTTGGTCAGCTCTATGTTGTTCGCTTTCGAGAACGCCATCACATAGGCCACAAGCACCGCGGCGCTCGACGACAGGCCTCCGATGGGCAACGCCCCTTTGACCTCTCCCTCGATGCCCTTCTTGATTTTAAAGCGTTTCGAGAGCGTGTATTTCACTCCTCTTGCATAGTCGCCCCAGTTGAACTGCCTCACACGTGTCAAATCGTCTATGCGGAATTCGATTTCGCCCTCGAATGTATGGCTTTTCAACCTCACCATTCCGTCGTCTGTGGGATTGAACCACAAGTCGATGCCTTTGTCGAATGCGAATCCGGTAACCAAACCGTGCTGATGGTCCACATGTGCCCCTATCGGACAGACGCGGTAGGGCGAGAAAATATGGTATTGGTACTGCTTTTCCATGAGGTTCTTATGCGGCATTATGGTTTTTTATGTCCTTGTCGGATGAGTTGTCTATCAGACGTTGCAGATGCAGCCAGAAACCTTCGCGGCTGAAATGGGTCTTGTCGCCCAACTTCCTGATTATCTCGCCGAGCCTTGTCTTTTTACGCAGCTGTATTTCAAGAATGTCGTAGACTCCGAAAGTGACCAAAAGGCCGAGACCCACCACCAGATAGAGCTGTATGTCGATGGAGGCGCCCAGACGGTAGGCCGCAAACCAGCATGCCACCACAAACAGGTTCAGACACAGAATCGAGGTGGTGGTGCCTATGTGGGAGAAATTGTACGCTATGAACATGTGGTGAAGATGTGTCTTGTCGGGATGGAAGGGCGACTTTCCTTTGATGATGCGTCGGCCCATCACCCTGAGGGTGTCGAATATGGGAACACACATTACCGCCAGCGAGAAAGGAATCAGGCCCAGATTGGGGTCCAGCGAAGAGATGTCGCTGGACTGCGACATCAGCTTCATCACGAACGTGGACATCAGTATTCCTATCGAGAGCGTGCCTGCATCGCCGATGAACATCTTCGAGATCTTGCCGAAAACGTTGTGCCCGAAGAAGGGGATGAGGGCTCCTGCAATCATGGTGGCCAGAACCACCATCTGCATGTCGCCTATCATGTAGAACATCACTCCGAAGAGAATGCACGCCATGATGCAGTAGCCCGAGGAGTAGCCGTCCACGCCGTCTATCAGATTGATTGCATTGATGATGCCCACACAGGCAAACACCGTCAGCGGAACCGATATGGGATTAGGCAGGCGGGTGACGTTCCACAGACCGTTGAGGTCGTTTATTTGCAGGCCCGAGCCGTAGATGATGCTCAGCACAAGCAGTATCTCTATTATCATCTTCACTCTGGCCGACAAATCGATGATGTCGTCTATGAGGCCGATGATGAATATGACCACCATGGCGATGAATACCTGCAACAGAAAGCCGTGATACCCAATCATGCAATAAGAGGTGATGCCTGTTATCAGACCGAATATCACCGACATTCCGCCCAATATGGGAATGGGTGAACGTTGCAGTTTTCTTGCATTGGGTTCATCGACTATGTTTTTGGACTTGGCCAGTTCCAGAATGTATGGGAAAATCCATATCGCCGCGACGAGTGTCGTCAATGCCGGTATCAGCTCTTTGAAGGTAAACATTTCAGTGGTCTTTTAATATCTTTTTATTTGTCGTTGTCTTTATCCGAATCCTTCGAATCGGCTCTTTATGGTTGTCGGTGTCGTTGGCGGCATTACATCTTCTCTTTGAACCTGACCATCAAATCTTCTCCGAGCAAAATCCACGCTGCCGCAAAGCAACCTGCGAGGAATGTGAATGCGATGAGAATCTTCGCCTTGCTCGGGGCGGCTTTTTGGAGAGGTACCACCGGCGGCTCGACTATCGCAAAGACGGGCTTCGATTGTTGCTCCGAGATGCGTGCTCCCTCCAACTGCTGGGCCACCTGAGAGTAGACCTGATAGGCGAGATTCATCTCTTGTTGCAGGCGTTCCTCCTCGGCCCGGGAGCTCTGCTTCACGACGCTTTTGTTCGAGTCGATGTGGCGGGCGTAGGCCTGCTGGGTCTCGTAGTAGTCGGCTTTGCGTTGTTCGCATATCATGCTCAGATTCTCCACATCCTGACGCGCCTTCGACGAGCGATAATTCGTCATGTAGTCTTTGAGATGCTCGACAACGGTGTCGGTCACCGCATAGACCACCAGAGGGTCTTGCAGGCTGAGTGATATCTGGGTTTTGAGGGTCTTCTTGTCCACCATCACCATGATGTTTGCGGCGAAGAATTCCACTATCTCCCTCTCTGCTTCGGGCAGGTTGTTGGGGTTGAGCTCGGTCGGTTCGCCATTGTCGTCGCTCTTTTTCGAGAGCAGGTCCATTGCCTTGCCGGGCAGGCTGAGAATGTGCGACCACCATGCCTTGCGCTGATAGTGTTTCATGTAGTCGAGCAGCGGGGCGGTTATGCTCTCGCCCTTTCTCTCGAACGTCACCGGCAGGTCGAACAGCTCCACTATGAAGGGGGTGGAGTGGACCACGTCGGGGAAGAGCTCGGCATTGATGGCGTCGATGCTGTTGTTCAGATTCACGCCCATCATCGAGGCTATGCTACTCACGCTTCCTCCTGCTTTTTGTTCGAGCTCGGGTGCGAGGGTCGCCGAGGCGTTGAAGGTCTCGGGGGTGCTGAATCCTATGATTAGACCGAGGACGGCTCCGCCTATGCACCATTTGATAATCTTCTTGCGGCCTTTCCAGAGCTTGGACATAAGCTCTATGATGTCTATCTCCTGCACATCATCCGCGTAGGGCTGATTGTCTATGTTGTTTTCTGCCATTTTCGTTGCCTTAATATTAATGTTGTCTCGTTCTCTTCGGGGTGTTGCCTTATCTCAAAAAGAGATTGCCTATGGTGGCTATTGCCGTTCCGAGGGTTGCTGCGGTCGATGTGATGCCGAGGACGTTGTTGATGTTCGACTCTCTCTTGCGTTTCTCGGGTACCACTATTTCGCAACCCGGTTCCACCACCGCCTTGCCGCCCGGGCCCGTCGTGGCTATCGTTCCGTTGAGGTATATCACATAGCACTTGTTCTTCTTGCTCCTGTCGCCGAAGCCGCCGGCCATCTCCACATAATCCCTGACGCTCATGTCGGGATTGTAGACCACGGTGTTGGTGAACAATACGTTGCCGCTTATTCTTACGGTGTTGTCATACTCCGGAACAATCAGTCGGTCGCCGTCTTTGAGGACGAGGTCGGCATCGCTGCCCGGGTTGGCGAGGGCCTTTTCGAGATTGATTCCCACGCTGTATGTCGAGGAGCGTTTGATGTCGCTCAAATCCATCTCCCCGTCGATGTCTTCGAGCCGCTGCGCCTTCAATTTCTCTTCTTCTTCTTCTTCTTCTTCTTCTGTCATTTTCCTAATCAGCTTTGCGCCTTTGGCATAGGCCCAATCGTTGAGACCGCCCGCTTTCTGCACCAGATGGCTCAGGCGCTCCTCTTTCTGGGTGAGGATGTAGCCGCCCGGGAAGACCACCTCGCCGCTGACGGTTATGTTCACCTCCGATGCGTAGCCCGGGCTGCGTCTTACGTGTACCTTGTCGTAGGGTTCAAGCACGAAGTCGGCCTTGCCGTCGAGGATGTATCCGTCTTTGAAGGCAAAGGTGTGGACTTCGCCTATTATGTTGGACTGTTCCAGCGCTGTCGGATTTTTGATTCGGCGGCTCACGTCTATTCTCGCCGTTGAGGCCGACTCCAAAAGTCCGCCCGCCATCATGATTGCGTCTTCGAGGGTGGTGTTCTCGACGAACATGAACTGCCCGGGATTGGCCACCTCGCCTTCAACCGTGATTTCGCCTATGTCCTCCAAGTCGTGTATGCTCGGGATGTAGAGCACATCGTTCTTCATGAGCTTTATGTCGGGCGCGCTGCCGTCGAGCACCGCTTTGAGGTTCACCTGAATCATTTCGAGGGTCAAATCCTCGCGCTCTCTTGTGATGAGGGCGCGGTTGGTGAAGGCGTCGCCTTTGAGGCCCTCGGCCTTCGCAATCAGCGTCTTCACCGAGTGAATCTCTTCACCCAACTCGTAGATGCCCGGGCGATATACCGCACCCGTGATTTCTATTCTGTTGGCGAATCGGTCGCGCATGGCTCCCACCACAAGTCTGTCGCCCTCCATCAGCAGGAAGGTGTCGAAGTCGGCTTTGTTGATGGTGAATATCTGCTGCTCCACTCCGTTCCTGCGAATCATTCGGATGTTCTCCGAGTAGGCATCGCCCTTGAATCCTGCCGCATAATCGATGAGGTTTGCGATGCTTTCGCCCTCTTTCATCTCGTAGGCCATCGCCCTTTTGATGTTGCCCGTTATGTCCAC
>JAZODY010000035.1:0-2339 GCA_045597245.1 Tidjanibacter sp. | reverse complement strand
C
Organism: Tidjanibacter sp.; assembly: GCA_045597245.1. Lineage (GTDB taxonomy): Bacteria > Bacteroidota > Bacteroidia > Bacteroidales > Rikenellaceae > Tidjanibacter. The sequence continues at coordinate 2,338 of JAZODY010000035.1, read as the reverse complement.
ATGGCTACGATCCGACTTAGGCCTGCCGTAGGAGCAGCAACAGCGCCCTCCTCTTTGGCAAAGATGGTCTGGTAGCGCTCCGCGTCTATGGGTTCCACCTTCTCTCTCACCCAACGGGGCAGAGGAGTCTCTCCCATCTCATGCAGAGTCTTGCGGAACTCCTCGTAAGAGCCGTCGTAGAGGAATCGCAGTGTGCGTCCGCGCGAGGTGGTGTTGTCTATCACCTCGGCCACCAGCGAATCGTCTTGACCGAAATAGAGTTTGTTGCCTATTCTTATCTTGCGTGCAGGGTCCACCAATACGTCCCATAGGCGCAACTCCTTGTTCAATTCGCGCAGCAGAAATATCTCTATTTCGGCGCCGGTCTTCTCCTTGTTGCCGTATAGGCGTGCGGGGAAAACCTTCGTGTTGTTAAAGACAAGGATGTCGTTCTCCTCGAAGATGTTGATGAGGTCCTTGAAGATTTTGTGCTCGATTTCGCCTGTCTTTCTGTCGATTATCATCAGGCGCGATTCGTCGCGATTCTCGGCCGGATATTTAGCCAACAGGTCCGTCGAAAAGTTGTAGTTGTACTGAGATAGTTTCATTGCTCCTCATTTATTTTTATTACCTAACACGCTGCCGGTCAGAACAGACGGCAAAACTAATATTATACGCAGAAAGTTTGATTTTGTTTCGCTTCTTGTAAAATTTCTATGATTTCCTCTATCGAATAGCCCTCATCGGCCAGATAATCACCGCTGCGTGTTCTGCGCAACGAAACCAGATGGGCGCCGCTGTCGAGTGCCTCGCCTATCTCTCTGGCCAGCGAGCGAATGTAGGTGCCTTTGCTGCATCTTATTCTCACCGTTATGAGCGGCAGTTCGCACGAGAGCAACTCCATCTCATATATATTAATGAGTGCCTGTCTCATCTGTACCTCCTTTCCCTTGCGGGCATATTCGTAGGCGCGTTTGCCGTCAATGCTCTTGGCCGAATAGACAGGCGGCTCCTGCAAGCGTTCTCCGCTCAACTTCACCAACGCCTCCTCCACGGCCTCACGTGTGATATGTTCCCACGGATAGGTGGCATCTATCGGATGTTCCAAGTCGTAGCTCGGGGTCGTTGCGCCCAGCATTATGCCGGCCACATACTCCTTCTCCTGTGCCTGAATCTCCTCCACTCGTTTTGTGGCTTTGCCAACACAGATTAGCAACACTCCGGTGGCCAGAGGGTCGAGCGTGCCCGCGTGTCCCACCTTTATCTTCTTGTCGCCCAGTTTGACGAGCATGTTCTTCACCTTCCTGACCACGTCGGCCGATGTCCAATCGAGCGGTTTGTCTATCACTATCACCACACCCGCCTTGAAATCCGTATCTTTATTAAGTATCTCTCTCATTCTTTTGTCTCTTGTTGCGCTTGCCCGATTTTTATGGCAGGCCGTCTGTTGCCCTTTCGGTCTCTTCTCGGCTGTTCTCTCGGTTGTCTTTTATGTGTGTCCTATGCTCAGAACAGATAACAGATGATGGATACCGCACCTGCCACTGCGCAGTAGAGCGAGAACCATATCAGTTTGCCGCGCTTGATGATGTTTATCATGAATCTGCATGCCAGACAACCCGTCACGAACGAGGCGATGAATCCCGCCACAAGGGCCACTCCGCCTATGCCGCTCTCGGCGAGGCCGCCCCCCATGAGTTCGAGCAGTGACTCTCCCATGATGGGTAGCAGCACCATCAGGAATGAGAATTCGGCCACCACAACCTTCTGATTGCCGAGAATCAGTCCTGTTGAGATGGTAGTGCCCGAACGGCTCAGGCCGGGCATGGTTGCCACTGCCTGCGACAAACCTATTATCATTGCGTCGCGATAAGAGATGGCGGTCTTGTTGCGCGGCTTGGCCTTGTAGGCAAACAACAGCAACAGCGCTGTCACCAGCAACATTGCTCCCACTATGGCCAATATCGCAGGTGAGGCCAGCATCCTGTTGAGCGGCTCTTTGAGCAACACACCCACAATACCCACCGGTATCATCGAGAGCAGAATTTTGATTACATATTTTGTCTGCTCATTGTAGCGGAACATGAACAGCCCCTTGAACAGATATTTCACTTCGCTCCACAGCACCACTATCGTGCTCAGCACCGTGGCGGCATGCAATGTGATGTCGAAGGCTATGTTGTCGTTTATGGTCACGCCGAGCAGCTCTTTGGCTATTTGGAGATGACCGCTGCTGCTGACGGGCAGGAACTCGGTTAGTCCCTGAACTATACCTAAAATGATGGCCTCTATTGTAGACATGTCGCGGTCGGATTAATATCGTTTCATTATGGCGTAGATTTCAAAGGCGAAACCGCCT
>JAZODY010000034.1:0-4084 GCA_045597245.1 Tidjanibacter sp. | reverse complement strand
CAACATGCTCTTGCAGATGTGGATACCGCGGTCGTTCACTAGATTAACTTTCAACACATTGTGTCCGTTGGCTCTCAATATCTCTGCCACCGACCAACCCAGCAGGTTGTTGCGGATGTGTCCCAAGTGCAACGGTTTGTTGGTGTTGGGCGAGGAGTACTCCACCATCACCGTCTTGCCGCTGCCGGCCGGAGCATAACCGAAATTGTCGTCGGCAGTCATCTCGGCAAAACGCTCTGCCCAGAACCTCTCCGTCAGCGATATATTTAAGAAACCCTTGATGACGTTAAATCCCTTGACATCCTCACATGCCGCCACGAGTGCCGTACCAATCTCTTGCGCGGTGGCCTCGGGAGCCTTGCGACTGCGTTTCAAAAACGGGAACACCACCAGCGTGTAGTCGCCCTCAAACTCCTTGCGTGTTTTCTGAATCTGAATCTGTTCTCCATCGAGCCGGCCGTACAACGACTCTATGCAACCCTTGACGGCCTCATGCAGAAAATTCTCTATACTCATTCTCTCTCTTTTTCTAATCCTTATTAAAATATTTCAACTCTTTTTTTATCTCTTCTCTATCGGCCTCGCCACGCCTTGTTCGGTCCCTCTCCTATCGGGCCTGACGCGGCGCACCCTGCGGTCTCTCTCCGCGAGGCGGGAACTGCGGCTCGGGCTCGTCCAACCCCTTCAACCAACGCTCCAACGAAACATTGAACTCCTCGCGCATGGGGAACGGATTCTTGAAACCCCAGCCATGACCGCCTTTGGGATAGACATGCAACTCGCCCTTCACTCCTGCTCTCTTCAATGCCGCATAGAAGGAGATGCTGTTGTAGGGAGGAACGGCGCGGTCGTCGTCGCAATGAGCCAAGAAGCAGGTGGGCGTATTCTCATCCACCAGCAACTCGGCCGAATATCCGTTGGCCACTTCGTCCGACACCTCGCCGAGCAGGTTCATGCGCGAGCCGCCATGTGTCTGCGCAAGGTCCATCGTTATGACCGGATAGACCAATATTCCGAAGTCGGGACGATTCTTGGGCGAGTTATACTTTGTGACAGCCATTGAAGCCAAATGGCCTCCCGCCGAGAAACCCATCACTCCCACCTTTGCGGGGTCCACCTTCCACTCGGCAGCCATCTCACGGGTAAGTTCCACTGCACGGAGCACATCGTTGATGGTTGCATCGCCATGCGTATTGGGGGTTCGATAGGTGAGCACACCGGCCGCCACACCGCGCTCGTTGAGCCACTTGGCCACCTCGTAGCCCTCGCTGTCGATGGTGATGTGGACATATCCGCCACCCGGGCAGATGACCACAAACCTACCCGTCGATTCGCCCTCGGGCAGGAAGACCTCCATGCGAGGCTCCGTAACATTGCGCAGACGATTATTCACATTGCTCTCCGGCTCGGAGACATAGGTGCTCTCCTTCGGGCCGTCGGCATAGAGTTTCACTTTGATGGGCTCGGCCGCCTGCATGCAGAGCACAGCCGCCGTCATGATTGCAGTAAAAACAACTCTTTTCATCTCTTGTTTCGATATTAGGTTTCGTTCTCTCTATTTATTAATCTCATTCAGCCATCTGGTGAGCGAGGTGCTGAATTCGTCGCGATAGTCGAGACGGCCCGAGAATCCCCATCCGTGTCCGCCGGTGGGATAGACGTGCAGTTCGCACCCCTTCACGTCGGCATTGCTCAACGCCTGATAGAACGACACGCCGTTCACGGGCAGGACCACCTTGTCGTCGCTGCTGAGCGCGATGAAAGTGACCGGCGTACGGTCATTCACCAACTTTTCGCACGAGAAATCGTTCACCTGTTGCTCCGTATGGTCGCGCCCCAGAAGGTTGTATCGCGAGCCGCCATGCGTGGCCTGCGTCATGGTGATTACCGGATAAATCAACACTCCGAAGTCGGGACGATTCTCCGCCGAGTCGTATTTCGTGAGAGCCGTAGCGGCCAGATGGCCTCCCGCCGAGAATCCCATGATTCCCACCTTCGCGGGGTCCACCTTCCACTCGGCGGCATTGGAGCGCACAAGTTCGATGGCCGTAAGCGCATCCTTCAACGGAATCTCCGAGTGGCCGTTGGGCATACGATAAGAGAGCACCGCCGCAGCTATGCCGCGCATGTTCAACCACTGGGCAACCTCACTGCCCTCATTTGTGAGCGACAAATGGGCATAACCTCCGCCCGGACACACGACAACCGTCTGGCCCGTAGTGCGTCCCTTAGGCAGATAGACGGTGATAATCGGCTCGCGAGGATTGTCGGGCGTATCCACCGAGAGGCCGTTACTCTCCTTTGCCCCGTCGGGATAGAGTTTAAGCACGAAAGGTTGTTGGGCCGCAGCTCCGAGTGCCACACACGTAGCGGCCAGAATCGACAAAAAAACTCTCTTCATCATAACAGTAAAAAAAATCAAAATAAAACATCCCCGCGCCTGCCCCCTTCCAAAAGGCAGGCACGAAACCGCTCCAAATTTACGCAAAATTTCTTTAACTTGGCGCAGGATTCTTTTATTCCGCGAATTATCATTAATTTTGCGCATCGAAAAGAGAACGACAGATGAAAATAGCCGATATAGATTTGGGCCCCCGCCCGCTGTTTCTCGCCCCTATGGAGGATGTGACCGACCCCTCGTTCAGGTATATGTGCAAGGAGTTCGGGGCCGACATGGTCTACACCGAATTCATCTCCTCGGACGGGTTGATACGCGACGGGGCAAAATCGGTACGCAAACTCAACATCAATGATGCCGAGCGACCGGTGGGGATACAGATATACGGCAACCTGATTGAGCCGATGGTGGAGTCGGCCGTCATAGCCGAGGGGGCGCATCCCGACGTGATAGACATCAACTTCGGTTGTCCGGTGAAGAAAATAGCCAACCGCGGTGCGGGCAGCGGAATGATGCGCGACGTACCGTTGATGGTGGAGATGACGCGACGCATAGTGGAGGCCGTAAAGACCCCCGTAACCGTAAAGACCCGTCTGGGATGGGACGACAACAGCAAGAACATAGAGGAGATAGCGCTGCGCCTGCAAGACGTGGGCATAAAGGCCCTCACCATACATGGCCGCACCCGCGCACAGATGTACAGCGGGCAGGCCGACTGGACCCTCATAGGCAAGATAAAGAACGACCCGCGCATCCACATCCCAATCATAGGCAACGGCGACATCGACTCGGCCGAGAAGGCACGCGAAGCCTTTGAGCGATACGGGGTGGACGGAGTGATGATAGGTCGTGCCACATACGGCCGTCCGTGGATATTCCGCGAGGTGAAACACTATCTGAACACCGGCGAGTTGCTGCCCCAGCCCTCGGTGACGGAGCGAGTGGAGATAACCAAACGCCATCTGCTCAAATCGGTGGAGGTGAAGGGCGAGAGAGTGGGAGTGTTGGAGATGCGGCGCCACATGTCGAACTATTTCAAGGGGCTGCCCGACTTCAAACAGACACGCATGAAACTCGTCACCCTCTTCGACATTCCGGAGTTGCTGAGCACACTCGACGGTGTGGCCGAAAGATGGGGCGATTACGACTTTTCGCGCACCGTACCGCCGGCCCTCTCACACGACATCTGATTGAGAATAAGGAGCCCGGACAGGAGCGCAAATCAAACGACGAGGCGGCAGACAAAGAGAGAAACAGACAACATACAATAAAGAGTAACAGAGAGTAACGGAGATGAAATATCTGATAGTAGGATTGGGAAACATAGGCGCCAGATACGTAAACACGCGCCACAACATGGGATTCAACGTGGTGGACGCCATGGCATTGAAGGCAGGTGTGGAGTTCCGCATAGACCGCTACGGTGCGGTGGCCGAGATGAAACACAAGGGACGCACACTCATCCTGCTCAAACCCTCGACCTACATGAACGAGAGCGGCAAAGCCGTGCGCTACTGGTTGGAACGCGAGAAGATTGCCAAAGAGAACATGATGGTGGTGGTGGACGACCTCGCCCTGCCGCTGGGGGCGATGCGCATACGCGGCAAAGGGAGCAACGGAGGACACAACGGATTGCGTAACATAGACGAGTGTACGGGCGGAAACGACTATGCCCGTCTGCGTTTC
>JAZODY010000033.1:0-3960 GCA_045597245.1 Tidjanibacter sp. | reverse complement strand
TCCATACTGCGGGCCACCACGTCACGCGGAGCCAGCGAGCCCATGGCGTGATACTTGTTCATGAATTCATCGCCGTTCTGCAAACGCAATATTGCACCGTAGCCTCTCATCGCCTCCGTAATCAGAAACGCCGGACGTTCGCCCGGATTATACAACGAAGTGGGATGGAACTGAATGAATTCCATATTCTCAATGATACCTTTGGCACGATGAATCATCGCTATTCCGTCGCCCGTAGCAACATTGGGATTGGTGGTGGTGTGATAAAGGTTTCCCACTCCACCGGTGGCAACCACCGTAATCTTAGACAAAACGGTGATTATCTTCTTCTTTTTCAGGTTGAGCACATAGGCACCATAACACTCTATGTCCTCCATGTGGCGATTGACCTCTTCTCCCAAATGGTGCTGAGTAAGCAAATCCACCGCAAAATGGTGTTCATATACATCGATGTTCCTATGTTTCTTCACCTGAGCGATTAGAGCGCGCTCAATCTCTGCACCTGTAAGGTCCTTGTGATGAAGAATCCTGCTCTCCGTATGTCCTCCCTCTCTGTGGAGTTCATATTTGCCGTCGGGAGTTTTGTCGAATCTGGTACCCCAGTCGATAAGGTCTTTTATCAATTCGGGAGCTCGTTTCACCACAAGTTCCACCGCCTCTTTATCGCACTTGCCCGCACCGCAAACGAGCGTATCTTTAATGTGTTTCTGAAAATTATCGGGCGGATAGGTGACACAACAAATTCCACCCTGAGCATAATTGGTATTACACTCATTCATCTCTCCCTTCGTGACAATCATCACATGGCCCTTTTCGGCAGCCTTCAACGCAAAACTCAATCCCGCGATGCCGCTACCGATAACAAGGAAATCGGTCTTGACATTCATACCTGAAACTATAATACACTCACAATGGCATGGTTAGGACCTCGCCATCGGTTTTTGTGTTCAATTCTGTTCCAAAAATAACAATAAAAATCATATTTTTCAAAACATTCCTCACTATATCTTGACACAATGTACCGCAGCCCATCCCTCACGCAACGCAGATGCGACCATCTTCATGCCGTTCTCGGCCGCCTTTGAGACCACCGCATCAATATCTCTTTCGAGAATTCCGCTCATCACTATGTCACCGCCCTCGGCAAGCAGTTCGGCATAACGTCCCATGTCTTCCAGAAGAATATTTCTATTGATATTGGCCAGCAGAAAGTCATATCTTCTGCCGGCAAGCGCTGTCACATCGCCCAACAAAACCTCCACACTCTTCCCCACTCCGTTGGCCTCCGTATTCTCCAAACAGTTCTCATAAGCCCACGTATCAATGTCCACGGCATCGACATGTTCAGCTCCGCACTTCACCGCCACTATGGAGAGTACTCCCGTTCCGCTGCCCACATCGGCGCCTGTTTTCCCCTCCAACTGCAATTTCATGATTTCCGAAATCATAAGACATGTGGTTGCATGGTGCCCCGTTCCGAACGACATCTTGGGCATGATTATAATATCCAAACCGCTCTCGGGAACCGGAGCAAACGGTGCGCGAATGGTACATACTCCATCCACATCCACCGACTTGAATTCGGCCTCCCAAGCAGCATTCCAATCCTTGTCCTCAATCTCTATGTAGGTCGCATTCTCCACTCCATAATCGGCCAGCAGCGCATCCACCTCCTCCTTGCAATCCACCAATTTCTCCTGCGGAACGTATGCCTTCAAAACCCCTCGTTCGGTCATGAAACTGTCAAACGGATACTCAGACAGCATTGCCGTCAGAATTTCGCTTTGCTCCTCGGCATTCGACATGTTTTCAAGCGGTATATTCAGTTCTATATAGTTCATGATTCATTTATTTTAATTAATTTTACAACAAATATACGCAAACTTTATGGGAATGATTACGGATGCATGGCAAATTCAGCTCGATAAATTCATGCGACACATAAAATTCGAGCGACGTTTGGCCGCCAACACAGTGGAGGCTTACATGCACGACCTATATGATTTTGCCGACTATGTACTTCAAACCCACACCGGCATGTCGCCTCAGCAGGTCGAACCCGAGACCATAGAGAACTATCTCGCCCTGTTGTATGACAAAGGCATCGGCCGTCGAACTCAAAGTCGCGCACTGAGTTCCATGCGCGGATTCTTCAAATATATGCAGTTGTCCGACGAGATTTCCGACTCGCCAACCGAATTCATCAATCACCCCAAGTCGAGCCGTAAACTTCCCGAAATTCTCTCCTACGAGGAAGTGACCGCCCTTATCAATTCATTCGACCTCTCCACCCCTCTGGGACACCGCAACAAGTGCATGTTGGAGATGCTGTACAGCTGCGGGCTGAGAGTGTCGGAACTTGTGATGCTCAAAATTCAGGACATATTTTTTGAGGAGCGCATGGTGCGCGTTATCGGAAAAGGCGACAAACAACGTATTGTCCCCATGAGCAACGAGGCCGTAAAACAGATAAATCTTTACTTGCAGTGTCGTCCGCAACTCACGAAAACTCAAACCGACATACTCTTTCTCAACAGACGTGGCAAACCGCTGACCCGAATCATGATATTTGAAATCATAAAAGAGGCGGCCGCCCGTGTGGGTATAGAGAGGAACATCAGCCCCCACACCTTTCGTCATAGTTTCGCCACCCATCTTTTGCAGGGCGGAGCAAGCATTCGTCAAATACAGGAGATGTTGGGTCACGAATCCATCGTGACAACCGAGATATATACCCATCTCGACACCACCCATCTGCATCACACATTGGAAAAATATCACCCGATGTCGCAAGATAAGAATTAGTTTGTTTTCATATCAATAACAAGTATAGCTCAAAGGGTGCATAATGCGCCACGACAAACCGTTATTGATTCGTACAGACAATCTTTATCATGAGAAAACTACTGACCATTCCGGCATCGGCATGGCTGAAACGGTAACTCAAAGGCGACCAAGAGGCCGCAAAATGTTCAAAGGTGAGCCGTACGGTCTCTCCTTGCGCGAAGGAGGGACCATCGACAAAAACAACCTCATCGCCTAAATTCCGTGTATCAAGCCACAATAAAGGGGCAGATTTTTCTAAATCTGCCCCTTTGTTTTTCAAACTCTTTTGTTCTGTTCCAACTACTCCTAATACTCCTCCTCGTTGAAGAAGAAGTCGTCTTTGCTGGGATAGTCGGGCCATACATCCTCAATGCTTTCATAGATGATGTCGCCCTCGTCCTCTATCTCTTCCAAATTCTCTATTACCTCCAATGGTGCTCCGGAACGTATTGCATAATCAATCAACTCCTCTTTTGTTGCAGGCCACGGAGCATCTTCCAACTTAGATGCCAATTCCAACGTCCAATACATAACTTACCGTAAATTAATGTGTTACACAAACTAATCCTTGTCTACGACTGACAAATATAGCAAAAATTTCAATACTTTGTCTTACACTACTCAGGCAGCCACAGATTTTCTTCCACACCCAGCAGTGCATAAGCTCTGCGACCTACCACATAGAGATAGTCGGAAAGACGATTCACATAGGCGCACAATGTGGCCGAGAGGTCTCTCTCGTTGTTCACCACCGAGATGCAACGCTCTGCCCTGCGACACACCGTACGGCAGACATTTGCTTGCGATATCACCTTGTCGCCGCCGGGCAACAGAAACTTTCTCACCACCGGCAACTCCACCGAAATCGCATCTATCCTGCTCTCCAACCACGTCACGCGCATGGGCGATATATCCTTAACCTTTCCGCCGCCATACTCTCCTATCGCCAACAACGCCTCCACCGCCATCAGGTCGCGTAATATGGCCTGCATATCATCGGCAAACTCTCCTATCTCACGTTCATTTAACATATCGCTCAGCAGAGCCACATGGGCAGACAATTCATCCACCGTACCATAAGCCTCCACACGCGAATCGTGTTTCGGGACTCTCTCTCCTCCAATCAACGATGTA
>JAZODY010000032.1:0-5160 GCA_045597245.1 Tidjanibacter sp. | reverse complement strand
CATATCGGGACGGCAGATATAGAGTTTCATCGAGTTTCTTGCCACATTGAGCATACCTTGATATCCACCCTCGGTTACCTGCACCATAACACCCGTATCCTCATTTACGGCCATCGCCTCACCGCCTGCACGACGCGAGCGGAAGATAAGCCACTTGCCATCCGAGGTCCACTGATTATGTGTCTGATAAATCTTCGAATCGCCATTACCTTCGGTACTTGTGAGGAACACCAACTCCACACCCGTAACGGGGTCTATCACCACCTTACGCTCCGAAGGGAAACGGGTTCCAATCTGAGCCGTAAGTTGAGTTGCGGCAAGAGCAACGGCGGCTATTGTCAATAACAATCTCTTCATAGTATTGTCTGTTTTTTGCAACAATTATTACTTATTGCTATACTTGTTACGCAAGCTCCACGGCATCTTGATGATACAGATATCCATACTGCGGTTGTCCTCCTGCAACATAGCCGACTGAATCTCAACCGAAGAGTTATCCGGTTTGAAAGTGGGGTGCGGGTGGTTACCTGCTGTGGGTTTGTGGCCCGTAGACATGAGAATCAACTCGTTGGTATTGCGGTCTACCAGATAGATGTTGCGGTCGAAGTCGTCGCCCACAACCCAGTTGCCATCAACCGAACCGCCTACATGCCAGAAACCGCTGCCGAAGGGAATCTGTCCCTCCATTTTGAACTCGCGGGTGCGCATGTTTACAACGCCCAAACCGGTTGCATACTCGCGGGTACCGCTGTAACCCCAACCAAGCTCCTGTCCGGGATTCAAGGGGTCGCCAGAGTTGTCCACATCTACCTGCTCCTCGTTAATCTCGCGATGACCGAGAACTGCGAAAGCAATCTCGTCCTCGTTGATAACAGCCTCGTGGGTAATCCAATCGTGCGAAGTCTCTCTGTAAAGAGGACGATAGTTCGAACCGTCGGCATCCATAGCCCACATACGGGTAGGAGCCTTACCGCCGGTCTCCCAGCAGAAGATAACCTCACCTGCATGCCAGGGGTTACCCTGAACGTGACCTACTTGGAAAGGAATGGTTCTGATATATTTGCACTCACCGGTGGTGATGTCCATGTAAGCCAGACCCGAAGGACCTGCGCCCATACCGCGGGGACCGAAGTCTTCCTCCATCTCCATATCGGGAGCCTGAGCAGCAGCATATTCACCGCTGGTCGAGAAGAAAGCGAGTTTCTCGTCACCGTCGAGAGCGTGCAGCGAACCGCCACCCCACTCAGCGGGAGTCACACCCAGAAAGGTCTCATAAGCCGACGGCTCCTTCATCGTACCGGCCTCGCTGTCTGCGAATACGGCTGCCAAATCGATGGCTACGAACTCCATGCCGTATACGGGACGCTGAGTCTTGGGCTGAGGAATATTATTTCAATCATATCCCGGCTCCTGAGCTTGTCCTCTGAGTTTCTCTCTGATAGCCGCCATCTCCTTGTTGTATTTCTCCAACTGCTTTGCCTGTTTCTTGTCGAGGTGAGGACGAGAAATATAGAGTTTCATCTCCTTGCGCGAAACATTCAACATGCCGTTGTAACCGCCCTCGGTAATCTGAACGATATCGCCGGTCTCCTCATTAACTGCCAGAGCCTCGCCCTGAACACGCTGCGAAGAGGTAAATACCACCCACTGACCATCGGCAGTCCACTGATTGTGGGTCTGGTAAATCTTAGAGTTGCTGATACCCTGCTGGCTGGTGAGGAACACCAATTCGAAACCGGTCTTGGGGTCCTTAATAACTTTGCGCTCCGACGGGAATCTTCTTCCCAACTGTGCCGAAGCCTGACCGATAGACATCATTGCCACTGCGGCCAGAATAATCAAACTACGTAAAGTCTTCATTTTATACTATTGTTTATTTTAGGTTTACTTGTTATATCTATTCAAAAGCTCCTCGGGCATCTTAACAATACAGATGTTCATCGAACGACCGTCCTCAGACAGCATGGCCGACTGAATCTGGATGGCGGTTCCATCGGGTTTAAAGGTAGGATGTACGTGGTCGCGAGCGGTGGGTTTATGACCGGTCGTGAGGAGGATGACCTCTTTGGTGTGGCGGTCGATGAGCCACAGATTGCGAGCGAAGTCATCACCTACAACCCAATGACCATCCTGCGAGCCGCCTACGTGCCAGATGTTATCTCCATAAGCCTGTCCTTCGAGAGTAAACTCGCGGGTACGCAGATTCACAACCGCCAAACCGGTGGCATACTCTTTGGTTCCGGTGTTACCCCAGTCGGTGGTGGTGTCGGTAATCTCCTCGCCGATGGGCTGAATCTTGCGGTGACCGAGCACAGCAAATGCAACCTCGTCGGCAGTGATAACGGCCTCGTGGGTAATCCAATCGTGGGGAATCTCACGATAGATGGGACGCAGATTGCTGCCGTCGCCATTGCATGCCCACATACGGGTCGGGGCCTTTCCTCCGGTCTCCCAGCAGAAAACAACCTCGTTCTCATGCCACGGGTTACCCTGAATGTGACCCACTTGGAAATGAACACTTACAACATGGCTAACCTCACCGGTGGTAAGATTCATCTTGCCGATTCCCGAAGGACCTGCACCCATACCGCGGGGACCGTAGCCTTTCGAAATCTCCTCTTTGATGGGGAACTTGGCTGCATAATCAGTACCCAGACGGAAGTAAGCTATGTTCTCGTCGCCATCCAGTGCCATGTCGCCACCGGCACCGATTTCGGGGTCGGTGACACCGCAGATACGCTCGTAAGCCGATTTATCCTGTACGGTTCCTGCCAACACATCATCGAACAGTTTGCCAAGATTCACCTCTACGATTTGCATGCCATATTTAGGCATCTCCACATTGGGAGCGGGCTGACCTGCCGCGCGAGCAGCCTGAATCTGAGCACGAGCCTCTGCCTGCTGAGCTTTCTGCTCCTCGGTCAGGTCGGGACGCATGAAATAGAGATTCATGGAGTTGCGAGCAACATTCAACATTCCGGTAAAACCACCCTCGGTCACCTGAACGATAAGACCGGTCTCCTCGTTTACGGCCATAGCCTCACCGGGAACACGGTCGGAACGGAACACAACCCATTTGCCGTCGGCAGTCCACTGGTTATGGGTCTGATAAATCTTCGAGTCTCCCGTACCAGACTTACTGGTAAGGAAAACCAACTCTGTACCGGTAACGGGGTCAATCACCACTTTTCTTTCAGATGGGAATGTCGTACCGATTTGTGCGACCAATTGTCCAACTGCGAATACAGCCGCACACAAGGTAATTAAAGTCCTTTTCATTCCTTACATTTAGGTTAAAAATTAATAATAAATTTTAGTATTGTTTATGTGAGACAATTTCATTGACACACATTTTGCACATTACAAATATACACCAACAAAATGAATAAAACAAGTCTCCCGCACCTCACCAACGCATTTTTTCATCAACACAAACACATCTTCGCTCCCCTGTCAGAAGGCGGATTAGTTTTCAAACAAGCAAATTTAATCTCACGAATCGACCGCAACCAAAATGAATTTGATATATTTGCAGCGTCATAATAAATAATGTATGTGGTTATATCTGGCATTCCTTTCGTCCGTATGTCTCGGACTATATGAAATCGCAAAAAAACGCTCTTTGGCCGACAATGCCATCATTCCGGTCTTGTGGCTCAACATCCTATTCTCGTGTCTGTTACTTTCGCCGATGATAATATCTGCCGAATTGGACCTGCATTGGTTTGACGGAACGGTATTCGACAGTGGCACCGGTGACCTGAGGGCCCATCTGCTCACGGCAGTAAAATCAGTCATAGTGCTCTCTTCATGGCTGGTGGGATATGTCGGCCTGAAACACCTCCCCATCACCATAGTAAGTCCCATAATAGCCACCCGACCGGTTGTGGTGCTGATTGGCGCTATGTTGATATTCAATGAGATTCCCAACGGATTCCAATGGTGCGGAATCATCGCGACGGGAGTGGCGCTCTATCTGTTCAGCCGTTCATCGAAAAAGGAGGGTATAAATTTCAAATACAACCATTGGGTGTGGTACTCTATCGCCGCAGCAATACTGGGGGCCGTCAGCGGCCTCTACGACAAATATATAATGTCGTCGCTCAATCCCGTTTTCGTACAGGGATGGTTCAATTTCTACCAACTGATAATGATGAGCATCATTGCGGCAATCATGTGGCTGCCGAAGAGAAGACGCGCTCAGGCGCCGTTCCATTGGAGTTGGGCAATCATCTTGGTGGCGCTGTTTCTGGGAATCGCCGATTTCGCATACTTCAACGCACTTACCCGCCCGGGCGCAATGATTTCCGTCATGTCGATGATTCGCGGCGGCTCGGTGATTGTCTCTTTCGGATTGGGAGCTTTAATCTTCCGCGAGAAGAACCTGCGTTCCAAAGCCTTCGACCTGTTGCTGATTCTCGCGGGACTGTTCCTGCTCTATTTGGGGTCGAGATAGGCAAAAACTCTGCTGCAACGATTGATTTTTGAGAATAGTTTGTTAAATTTGCGGGATTAAGCGAACAAAACAAAAAGAGATACACGATATGAATATTTCCTACAATTGGCTTAAAAGCTACATCGATTGCGACCTGACTCCGGAAGAGATGGCCGGAATTCTTACCGACATAGGACTCGAAATAGAGAGTTTCGAGAAGATTGAGGCCGTCAAGGGCGGTTTGGAAGGCGTAGTGGTGGGCGAAGTGCTCACTTGCGAAAATCATCCCGATTCAGACCATCTGCACGTAACCACCGTATCGGTCGGAGAGGGTGAGCCGTTACAGATAGTTTGCGGTGCTCCCAACTGTCGTCAGGGGCTGAAAGTGATGGTGGCAACCATAAATTCGGTACTCCACCCCATCGACAGCGATGAAGAGTTCAAAATCAAAAAGAGCAAGATTCGCGGTGTGGAGTCGTTCGGAATGCTATGCGCCGAGGACGAACTGGGCATAGGAAAAGACCACGCGGGAATCATGGAATTGGCACAGGATGCCGTTCCCGGCACGAAAGCCAAAGATTATCTCAACATGCAGGACGACTATCAACTCGGCATAGGTCTCACTCCCAACCGCATTGACGCCGCATCGCATTACGGAGTGGCTCGCGACCTTTGTGCTTATCTCAAAGCCAACGGCAAGCGTGTTTCGCTCTCGTTGCCTTCGG
>JAZODY010000031.1:0-8069 GCA_045597245.1 Tidjanibacter sp. | reverse complement strand
TCCTCTATGCTCGGACAGTAACGCGGTCCCACACCCTTTATGATGCCGGTGAAGAGCGGTGAATCTTCGAATCCGGTGCGCAAGGTGTCGTGCACATCTTTGGATGTATAGACCAAATAGCAGGGTAATTGTTCTTTTACGGCCGTAGTGGATGGCAGAAATGAGAATTTCGACGGCTCTTCGTCGCCTTTTTGCGGCTCCATGCGTGAGAAATCTATGCTTCGTGCATCAAGACGTGCGGGGGTTCCGGTCTTCATTCGACCGGCCTCAAAGCCCAGATTCACGAGTTGTTCGGTTATTCCGTATGAGGCACTGTCGCCTGCTCGCCCGCCCTCGGCATTGTTGCGCCCTATGTGCATCAATCCTCCGAGGAAGGTGCCGTTGGTGAGAACCACCGCTTCGGCATGGAAGTCGATACCCATGCGTGTGCGTACTCCGCTGACGCGCATTTCGGCCTCGTCATTGGATATAATCAACTCGTTTACTGTGTCTTGCCATAGGTGGAGATTGTCGGTGTTTTCCAATATTTTTCTCCACTCGGCCGAGAATTGCGCCTTGTCGCACTGCGCTCTCGGACTCCCCATTGCCGCACCTTTCGAGCGATTCAACATACGAAACTGTATGGTTGTCCGGTCGGTGACTATTCCCGTCTGTCCGCCAAGAGCATCTATCTCTCTGACAATCTGCCCTTTGGCTACACCTCCGATAGCGGGATTACACGACATGGAGGCATATTTGCTCATGTCCATGCTCACGAGCAGTGTTCTTTGTCCCAGTCTTGCCGCCGCGACTGCTGCCTCGCAACCCGCATGGCCGCCTCCCACCACGATTATGTCGTATTCCAATCTCATTTGAAACGTTCCAGATAGTGATTTTCCTTCATTCTCATCTCGGCCTGCTCCTCGTCGGTGCCGTCTTTGTAGCCGCACAGGTGAAGTATGCCGTGGATGATTACTCGACGCATCTCCTCCTCGGGCGAGGTGTTCCATATTTCGGCGTTCTCGCCCACCGTAACGGGGTCGATGAAGATGTCGCCGCTGATGCGTCGCTGCGCAAGGTCGGTGTAGTCGAATGTGATTATGTCGGTCTGATAATCGTGACCCACATACTCTCTGTTCATGTTCAGGTGTACTTCCTGCGAGCAGAATATATAACATATTTCTCCCGCCTTAAATCCTTCTGCCTCAATGGTTTCTTTTATCCATGCAGAGAGTTTCATTCTCCCTTTGGGCAGGAAATTGCACTCCTGATTGTAGTATCTTATGGTTGCCATTGTTTTCTTCTTGCTTGTTATGGGCTTTCGGGTCTTATGTTTCAGTCAAGCCAGGGTTCGGGGTCGAGATTTGTGGTGCCTCTCCACAGCTCGAAATGGAGTGTATTTTCGTCGTTGTCGTTTGAGTTTGAGAGTGAGCCTATCTTTTGATTCAAACTCACTACATCGCCCGTTTTCACCGTCACGTTGGCAAGGTTGGAGTAGACAGTGAAATACTCTCCGTGCCTAATCATCACGCAGTTGTTCAGTCCGCTGATGAAGACCACCCTGCTCACCACTCCGTCGAACACCGCATATACCGACCCTCCCCTCTCGGCGGCTATGTTTATTCCCTTGTTGTTCACCGTCAGGTTCTTTTGTGTGGGATGGGTGTGGATGCCGAAGTGGTCTATAATCACTCCGTTCACCGGCATGGGCAGGTTTCCTTTGTTCTGGTCGAAACGTCCCGAGAGTTCTATGTAGGCCCGCTGTTCCTCTTCGCTGTATTCGCCCGATTGTGCTCGTGCCTTTCGTGCCTCCTCGGCTATGATTCGTTGTAACTGTTGCTCGGCCTGCAATTTCTGCTGTCGTTTCTGTTCAAGTGTTTTTGACACTGCATTCTGTTGCTGTTGCAACTCTTTGCTCTTTGCCGAGTACTGATTGCGGTCCTTCTCCAATGTGGACAGCTCCTTGTTGCGGCTCTCTTTGGTGTTGTTGAGCGCATTAATCTGCTTTGTGAGGTCATCCACCTCCACATTCAACTGTATCTTTATGGAGTCGATTTCCATCGCCTTTTCGCGTCTCATGTTGTTGTAGCGACGCATGTAATCGAGCCTTCGCGTGATGTCGTCGAAGTCCTTAGAGGCAAAAAGGAAGAGCAACGAGTTGTTGAGTTTATAGTTTTTGTAAGACTCATAAATCATGTTGCCATACTCGCTTTTCAGCGTTGCCAGCCTGTTGTTCAGTTCCACGATGTACTTCTCTTTGTCCTTTATTCCGCGGTCCAAAACATTAATCTGACTGTTGAGCGAACGCACTATCTTCTGTCGGCTTGTGATGCGTGAACCAATGAGTTTCAATTGTTTTTCATTGCCGCTTTGGTCGGCCTTTATCTGATTGAGCAACTTTTCGTTGAGTTCTATCTCCTGTTCGGCTTTTGCAATCTCTTCGTTGAGGCTCTCTATGGTTTGAGCGCCGGCGGACAGAGCGACCGTCAGTAGTGCGATAAGAATCGATATGAAGCGTTTACGAATCATTGCGCATTGATTTTTTCGAGTCGTTTTCTTATTTTTTCTTCGTCATAGCCGTTTTCGAGCGCCTGTTTCCAATAGAATTCCGCGAGGAACTTGTTGCCTGTCGCAAAGAGGATGTCGCCGTAATGGGCCGATAAATCGCTGTTTTTTGACGAATCGGAACTCACTGCCTGTTGCATCACCTTCTTGGCCTCATCCAAGCGGCCTAACTTGAACAGAATCCATCCCCATGTGTCGAGATAGGTGGGATTGTTGGGCGAGAGTTCGCAGGCCTTGCGACTCATCTCCAATATCTCTTCGTTCACCACTCCCTCCTCACACATGAAGTAGGCATAATTGTTGAGCAGTGCGGCATTGTCGGGGTCATATTCGAGTGCCTTTTTATACTGTGCAAAGCTCTTTTTGGTCTGCCCCATGCTGTGGTATGTATCGCCTATGGTGGTATGCACCACGCTTTTAAGCGAGTCGTTGTCGGCCTTCTCCAACGCTTTGCCATATGAGTTGAGGGCCTCTTTCATTTTGTTCATGCTCTGCTCCGCATATCCCTTGCGCAGATATAGTTCCACGTTGTCGGGAAAGACCTCCAACGCCTCAGCCGCATATTTCTCCACCGAGTCGGTGCGTTGCAGATAGGACTCTATGTCCATTATGTTGTAATAGGCCGTCTTCTCCCTGTGTCCTGCCTCCACATGACTTTTGTATATCTCCAACGCCTGTTCCAACTTTCCGGAGCGAATCAGGTGTGTCGTGTAGAGTTCCAATATCTCGTCGTTGGCAGGATACTTGGCCATCAATATTTCGGCCAGAGCATTGATTGAAAAGTAGTTGTTCTGGTAGTAATCCCTATTGATGGTGATGTCGCCGAAGAGTTTTACTTTGGTGGCTGCCGGAATGTTGTCCGCCGAGAAAATCTTTCTCATCACCGAGAGATACTCGTTGTTGCGGTTGCGGGCGCGATAGTAGTCGAGTTGCACACCGAGCGTACGCATGTCGGTCGAGTCTATCTGCATGGCTTTGCGGAAGTTTGCCATCGCCAACGAATCCTTGCCCGTTATGCCGTATAACTCACCGAGTGTCACATAGTTGTTTGCATCGTACGGATTTTCTGCAAGTTGTTCCAATGTCTCCTCTATGGCTCTGTCGTAGAGTTTCACTCCCACCAGCAGTTGGCGTTTATATTCGGCCAACTCGGGGATGCGCCCTATCTTATATTCCGCCGAATCGAGCAGGGCTATTGCTGTGAACGGCTGTCGATTATAGTCATACAGAGCGGCCAGCATACGATAGTTTGTTGGGTTTTGCGGTTCTTCGGCCAGCAATTTCTCATATAGTCTCATTGCCTCCGAAAACTCCTGATTCATAATCAGCAACTGTCCCAACTGGTTGCGATATGTCACCTCCAACGAGTCAAGTTCCACCGACTTGCGGCTCCACATCAAGGCCGTATCGGGGCTTTTAGGTGCCACGGCGGCGGCCATCTGAAAATATGTTGCGGCACTCATGGAGTCGAGCTCTGCCGAGCGCTTAAACTCCTTTACGGCTTTCTCCGGGTCTCCATTCACCAACAGGCTTTTCAAGCCCTCCGTATAGTGAAACAGACTGCGTAACGAATCGGTGTTGAAGAGCTCGTCCGGTGCCTCGGTTTGTGTTTTGCTTTCGGCAACAACTCCCCTCTCCTGCCTCGGCATCACGCCGCAGGAGAACATCATCATCACCATCAAAACACCTACTCCCTTTTTCATTTTTTTGTTTGTCGTATGTTTGTTGCGGGCCGTACGCTCCCCGGTTGTCAGATGCATCATGCTTGCAATCCTCACCTATTCCGTCAGGTCTGTTTGTTCACGCACCCCGAGCAACTCCTCGGTTGTCAGATGCGTCATGCTTGCAATCCGCACCTATTCCGTCGGGTCTGTTTGTTCACGCACCCCGAGCGGCTCCTCGGTTGTCAGATGCGGTTTTTCGTTGGCAGTAAGTTGCTCTCTGTTATTGCCTCGATTATCGTCACACTCCCCTTCCGCCATGTTCGCTCCCGTTCCTCGGGGGCTTATCGGCAGAAATCAAGGCGACCCTCCTGCCGCAAGACTAAATGCTGTGGTCGAACTGGTCGAGGAATCGTTTGTCGTTCTCGAAATACAACCTCAAATCCTTCACACCGAATTTGAGCATTGCAATTCGTTCAATTCCCATTCCAAAAGCGAATCCGCTGTACTTCTTGCTGTCGAAATTATTGGCTTCCAATACATTGGGGTCTACCATTCCGCAGCCCAGAATCTCCAACCAACCCGTTCCTTTGCACACGTTGCAGCCCTTTCCGCCGCAGAGATTGCACGATACATCCAGCTCGGCCGACGGCTCGGTGAAGGGGAAATAGGAGGGACGCAGACGTATCTGCGTATTCTCGCCGAAATACTCTTTGGCAAAGAAGAGCAGGGTCTGTTTCAGGTCGGCAAACGACACCTTTTCGTCCACATAAAGACCTTCAATTTGATGGAATATGCAGTGGGCACGTGCCGAAATGGCCTCGTTGCGGAACACACGTCCGGGGCATATCACGCGGATGGGCGGCTGTTGGCGTTCCATGGTGCGCACCTGAATGGAGCTGGTGTGGGTACGCAGCAATATATCGGGATTTTTCTCAATGAAGAAGGTGTCCTGCATATCGCGTGCGGGGTGTTCGGGCGGGAAGTTGAGCGCCGAGAACACGTGCCAATCGTCCTCTATTTCGGGTCCGTCGGCCACCGTGAAACCCAATCGGTTGAAGATGTCGCAAATCTCGTTGCGAACAATCGAGATGGGATGTCGAGAGCCAATCTGCTCCTCGGTACCCGGGCGTGACATGTCGTCTATGGTCGAGGCGGGAGAGGTCATGGCGTTCTCTTCGGCCTGCTGTTTCAACTCCTCTATGCGCGATATTGCGCGGTTTTTGAGTTGATTGACCTTTTGTCCGAGTTCGCGTTTAAGCTCGGGTGCCACCGTTTTGAACTCATCCATGATGTCGTTCAGTTCGCCTTTGCGGCCGAGAATTTTGATGCGGAAATCCTCAATTTCTTTTGCGTCCGTGGCGTTGAATGCCTCTATTCGGGCGAGCAAATCATTAATTTTCTCAATCATTGTTATATCGACTTTTTGTATTTTTGTTTCGGTTTGCTGATGTTTCCAACCTACAAAAATAAGAAAAATATGATTAAAATGCCACACTGTCGTTACAAATAATCCATTCGTCTGGTTGATAATACCTTATCCGGACTTTATCTGCCTGTCTGGTCATTGTTCCGAAGGGTCGCTGCCCCACCCTGTCTTTCACGGTTCACTCTCTTGTCTCCGAACGAAAAAGAGATAAAAATCCCGCCCCGACCATATTGCGTGGTCGGGGCGGGATTTTTATCTTGGCCTTTGCCGCTTGATAAATCTTCAATGCATAGAAAACCGATGTGTTGTCGCGGGTGTTATTCGGTGGTTATATCTATGTGCAACGACTTGCGCCCGTCGTCCTCATTGTTGTCAGAAGAGTCCGAGGAGTTGGAATCGGAGGTTTCCGCATCATTGTTTGACACATCGCTTTGCGAGTCTTTGGTCTCCACCACCGTGGCACTCACCGAGAGGGTGTTGCGAGAAGAGTCATCCTCCCACTCCCCCAGTGATTCCATGGTCTCCTCGAAACTGTCGTAGTCATCGTTGTGGTTGCTGTCGGTGGTTATGTCCACGTCGTAGTCCCACCACGAACTTTCGATGTTTTCCCAGAGGTTGTCATCCGTCAGAGCCCTCCAATTGCTCAGCGTAACCACTCCGAAGGCCACCGTGGTGAGCAGCCAGAGTATCATCAGCACCACCAGCGGGGTATTGCTGCTTTTGCGCTTGCTCAATATTCTGATGAGTACGTAGATGACCACCACGAGTAACAGCAGCAGGCTTGCCAGACCGAGCGCCACATACACATTGGGCGTGACCAGATTGAAGTTTGCTCCCGCGAGGAGTTCCCAGCCGAGTCCCACGAATCCGCCCAGCAGCACCGCAAAAAATGCGATGAGTATCCCCATTGCCACCAGACCTATCATCGTTGCGATGAAGAAGAGAAAAAGTTTCATGAAGAAGAGCACTATGCGTCCCATCACACAGAATATCTCGCTCCATACCGAGGCGTTTTTCTCCTCTGTGGGGGTGTTGGCACCTTCGACCATGCTGGCCTTGATTTTGTGTGCCGTCACCTTTTCTCCCTTCATTTCGAGTTTTTCGCGGGGCGTGCGTGCGACCGGAATCACAATCCACATCACAATGTAGAGTAACACCAGACACATGAACAGATTGCCCATCAACTCGCTCGGGCCGTCGTTTCTGAACATGAAACCGAACAGAATGTACAATACCAACGGCACAAACATACCCAGTCGAACCATCGTGGGGTCCACTCCGAAATAGCTTCCCAACCCGTTGCATACGCCGCCCATCTTTTGTCCGTCGGGATTGCGATAGAGGCGTCGGTGCAGTCGGTTGCGCGGCTCCTGCTCTTTTTCCATGTCGTCGGGATAACCCAGTTGGCTCACAATCTGCTCGGCCAGCTCACGCTCCACCACCCTGTCGGCCGGTTGGGCGGTGAGTATCAGTTCGGCGATGCGGGCTTCGATGTCGGCCACTATTTCGCGTCCGTCGGGATTGTTTCCGAAGCCCTCTTTCAGTCGGTCGATATATTCGTCTATTATTCCGTATGCGTCGCCGTCGAGAGAAAAGGCTATGCCGGCAATGCTGATTTTTATTACCTCTTTCATGATTTCGTCTGTTTTATCGCCGTTATCTGGTCGTTCGTCTCCCTCCACACGTCATTGAGTTCTTCGAGAGCCATGCGTCCGCGGTCGGTTATGGAGTAGTATTTGCGTGGCGGTCCCTGCGGCGACTCCTCCCAGCGGTAGTCGAGCAGACCCTGATTCTTCTGACGGGTGAGGATGGGGTAGAGTGTTCCCTCCACCACATTCATCTCCACCTCTTTGAGCTCTTGGATGATTTTGGGTGCATAAGAGTCTCCTTTCGAGAGAATTAGCAATACGCAGTATTCCAGTATGCCTTTTCTCATCTGGGATTTCACGTTGTCTATGTTGAGTATTTCCGCCATGACAATCTCTTTTTTAGGTTGAATTTATTTATGCGTTCTTATGCGTTCTCCTCTCCACCGGTGCAACCAGCCAGCAAATAAGATAAGCCAAGAATCCGCCGCCTGCGCAGAATAACAAAATTAGGAATATGATGCGCACCACCGTCACATCGATGTTGAGGTACTTGGCTATTCCGCCGCATACACCTGCGATTTTACCATTGGCCACTCTGTAGAATTTTTTACTCTCTTCCATAATTTTTTTGTTTTTTATTTGATTAAATATTTGGTTTTTCGTATTGTTTGGCGACTGCCGACAGATTGTTGTTCAACCTTTTGCGACTCCCCGCGTTCTCCAACTCACACGCTTTGCCCGTCTCTCTTTTCCGTTCTCATTGATGATTCCCGACCCGCACTCTCTCCATCTCTCCACTTATGCTCTTTGGGGGCCGGCGGCATCACTATCCACATGATTATGTAG
>JAZODY010000030.1:0-7253 GCA_045597245.1 Tidjanibacter sp. | reverse complement strand
AAATTTCGCGGGTGAGACGGAGTACGTTTTCGGTGCTCTTGCCCAACCTGTAACGGTCGTCTATGCGCCTGCCTATGAGCCACACTATGTCGTCGCCGCTCATGAGCACGAATTGTCGTCTCTTCTCCGCCATGGGCACTTTGGCATTGATGAGGAAGTCGCTCACCTTCTTCGACTCCGTCATGCCGAACGGAACGAAGGTGTCGCCCTCCTGCCAACGTCGCAACCTGAGCGGGAACTGCAATTTGTCGGCATCGAGCAGTGCCATGTGCTCCGGCACCACGATGTGTTCCAGCACGTCGATGTCCAACTTCTCCACGAAGATTACCGAGTTGCCGCAGTAGATTTTGCCGTTCTCGTTTTCGAGCATCATCTCGCAGGGGTCGCTCTCCTCGGTGTGGGTTATCATGATGCGGCCGCGGTCGATGTAGGCGGTGTAGTCGCGCGAGTAGAAACGTTTGCCGGTGGCGTTGTTTTCCAGAGCCTTGCACAATCCGTCCACCACATCGCCCTTGAATCCGTAGCTGCTGTTCATCAACTCATATATCACGAAATTGACCGGATAGCGGCGGTCTATTTTGGAGGGGTCGATGATGTCGGCGCCATCGGTGTTTTCCACCGCCTGACGACGTATTATCTCTATCGTGTGGTCGATGAGCCTCTGGGCG
This sequence comes from Tidjanibacter sp., assembly GCA_045597245.1. Taxonomy (GTDB): domain Bacteria; phylum Bacteroidota; class Bacteroidia; order Bacteroidales; family Rikenellaceae; genus Tidjanibacter. The sequence continues at coordinate 6,585 of JAZODY010000030.1, read as the reverse complement.
TCGGTCAATCGTCCTATGTTGATGTCCATCAGTTTTGTGAAGGCGGGATTAATCTCTCTCAGTCGCGGAATGATGCCAAGACGTATCTTGTTTCTCAGATACTTTGTCGAGCGGTTCGACGAGTCTTCGCGATAGTGGATGTGGTTGGCCAGCGCGTAGTCGAGAATCTCCTTGCGCGAGGCAAACGAGAGGGGCCTTATTATGCGGCCGTTCACCACGCTGATTCCCGTCAGTCCTTTCAATCCGGTGCCGCGCAACAGATTGATGAAGAAAGTCTCAATCGAGTCGTCGGCGTGGTGGGCAATCGATATGTGGTCGTAGCCGTATTCGTTGCACAGCTCGTTGAACCACTCGTAGCGAAGGCGTCGTGCCGTCATCTGTACCGATTCGCCCGTCTTTATCATCTCCTCTTTGGTGGCGAATCGCTTGTTGTAGGCCGTCAGGCCCAGCTTGGCTGCCTGCTCCAACACCATCGTCTCGTCCTCCTCCGACTCCTGACCGCGCAGTTGGAAGTTGCAATGGGCCACCGCGGCGTCGTAGCCGCAACGGGCGAAGAGATTCATCATCACCATCGAGTCCACTCCGCCGCTCACGGTGAGCAGTATGCGCTCGCCGCTTGCGAAGAGGGCATGGTCGGTTATGTATTTCTTGAATCTGTTTTCAAACTGTATCGTATCCATCCTTGCAGATAAATAAAAAAACAATGCGGGAAGACATCCCCTTCTGCGTCGCGACCCCGCGACCATCGCGGACAATCTCCCTCAATAAAAAATGGTCTTCCTTTATAATTTTATAGTATGTTCACCTCGGGCGTGATGTCCACCCCGAATCTCTCTTTCACGCTGCGTGCCACCTCGCCCGCCAGCTCTATTATCTCGCGCCCGCTCGCACACCCCGTCTTGTTCACCAACACCAATGCCTGTCGGTCGTGTACGGCTGCATTGCCCGACGAGCGACCCTTCCAGCCGGCCTGCTCTATCAGCCATCCCGCCGCGAGTTTCACCTCTTGTTCGTTCTCGGTGGCGTAGGTTGGCAGCTGGGGCCATCGGGCTTTCAACTCCGCCGCGAGTGCGGCATCCACCACCGGATTCTTGAAGAAACTGCCCGCATTGCCCAGCTTCTTGGGGTCGGGCAACTTGCTCTCTCGAATGGAAATCACCGCTTTGCGGATGTTGGACAGCGTTGCGCCGCCCAATCTCTCCACCTCTTCGGTGAGCGCTCCGTAGCGCAGGTCGGGCTTCGGCGACTTCGACAGACGGAATCTTACGGAGGTGATGACGGGAACAATCGGCGGCATCTCTCCTTTCGGCGCTCCGCACTGAGCATTCGTCGTACCGCCCTCTCTCCCAAACATGGCCGCCATTCTCAGTGAGTTGATATGCTTAAAAAGGCTGTGGCGATAACCGAAATCGCACTCCTCGTTACCGAATGTACGTTTTTCGAGCGACAGGGTGTCAAGAGTCTCCACCGAAAGAATCACATCTTTGGCCTCGGCTCCGTAGGCACCTATGTTCTGTACGGGGGCGGCCCCCACCTGCCCGGGAATGAGCGAGAGGTTTTCCAACCCCCAGTAGCCGCGCTCCACGCTCCAAGCCACAAGGTCGTCCCACTCCACTCCTGCCTCGGCAACGACGATTACCTCTTCGCCATTCTCGCTCTCCACACAGATACCCCGCGATTCGGGATGGATAAGAGTGCCTTTGAAGTCGTCGGTGAAGAGGGTGTTGTTGCCTCCGCCGAGCAGATACCATCGTCCGGCCGTCAGGGCGGGGTCTGCGGCGAGGGTTTCGCGCAGGTCGTCGAGCGAAGAGAACTTCACCAGACGGTCGGCCCTTTGGTCTATTGAGAAACTGTTGAGTGGTTTAATCGATATGTCTTCCAATATGGTTGCCATGACGTAGCAAAGGTAACTCTTTTAATGTTAATAAACGGTATGCGGCGTGTGTATTTTGTGCTTTTTTAGTCAAAAAAGGGAAATTTTGGGGTAAAGTTGAGGAGACGGGTTTTATTTTGAAAAAAAATTATTTATCTTTATCGAAATAATATTAAATAATCTTAAATGTTTTCCAAATATCAAGGAGTATGAACATGTTTGGTCCGCAGGATTTGAAACAGATTGAGGCGCATGGTCTCACACCGGAAAAGGTGGAGGAACAGATTGGCTGTTTTGTGTCTGGTTTCCCTTTTTTGAATGTTAAATCGGCAGCATCGGTAGGCAACGGAATTGTCGGTCTGTGTGATGCGGAAACCATGAAGTATCGCGAGATTTATGCCTCGGCATGTCGCTCGGCGGTGGTGGCCAAGTTCGTGCCGGCTTCGGGAGCTGCCACCCGCATGTTCAAGGATTTGTTTGCCAGTCTTGCGGAGGGAGAGGAGAATGCCACATCGCAACGCGTGATTGCCGACAAGGAGAAGTTTGCGTTCGGAGCAGCTTTGGCCGATTTGGATGACGGCGAAGTGGTGGCCAACATCGTGGAGGGGCGTCTGGGATACGGCTCCAAGCCGAAGGGAATGATTCTGTTTCACTCCTATCCCGACGGACCGCGTACCGCTTTTGAGGAGCATCTGTGCGAGAGTGCCGAGTATGCGTCATGCAACGGCAAGGTGAAGATTCATTTTACGGTGTCGCCCGAGCATATCGACGGATTCAAGGCTCTGGCCGAGGAGTGTGTCCCCCGATGCAGTGCCCGTTACGGAGTGGAGTACGACATCTCGTTCTCGGTGCAGAAGAGCAGTACGGATACCATTGCGGTGGATAATGACAATCGTCCTTTCCGCAACGACGACGGCTCGTTGCTGTTCCGTCCTGCCGGACATGGCGCACTGATTGAGAATCTCAACGATATCGATGCCGACATCATCTTCATAAAAAATATAGATAATGTCACGACCGATGCCCTGCGCGACGATACACTGCTCTATAAGAAGGTGTTGGCCGGTGTTCTGTTGGAGGTCATGGGGCAGGCTCGTTGCCACATGTTGAAGATGGACAACGGCGATGCCGACCTGCACGAGGTGATTTCATTTGTCGAGAAGAGGCTCTGTGTGCAACTGCCGTCGCACTGGGAGGTGCTGCCCGAGTCGGAGTTGGAGGAGCGTTTGAGAGGTATACTCAACCGTCCGTTCAGAGTGTGCGGCATGGTGCGCAACGACGGAGAGCCGGGTGGCGGTCCGTTCTGGGCGCACAATGAGGATGGCACTGTTTCGTTGCAGATTGCCGAATCGTCGCAGATTGGACCCGAGGATAAGGAGCTGATGAAATCGTCCACCCACTTCAATCCGGTGGACTTGGTTTGCGGCGTGAAGAATTACAAGGGCGAGAAGTTCGACCTGAGAGAGTTTGTGGACCCCGCAACGGGATTCATATCGTCCAAGTCGAAGTCGGGTCGCGAGTTGAAGGCATTGGAGTTGCCGGGCCTGTGGAACGGAGCCATGTCGAAATGGAACACCATCTTCGTGGAGGTTCCCAGCACCACGTTCACTCCGGTGAAGGTGATTACCGACCTCCTTCGCCCCCAACACACGCAGAGCGTGGATTTTAGGAGTTGATGCGAAGGGTGTTTGCGAGTTTCGGTGCGCATGTGGGATGTGGGATGTGGAAAAGGAAGAGAGAAAGATATATAATAAATAGGAAAGGTTATGGAGAACAAATTACAGGAACTTACCCGCAAGTTATATGACGAGGGGTTGTCGCAGGGCAGAACCGATGCCGACAAGTTGATTGCCGAAGCCAAAGCCGAGGCAAAAAAGATTGTTGATGAGGCGCAAGCAAAGGCCGACGGCATTGTGGCGGTTGCCGAGAAATCGGCGGCGGAGATTGGACGTACCACCATGACGGAACTCTCTCTGGCCGGCAAGCAGGCTGTGGCCGCATTGAAGGAGAGTATAGAGAAGATGATTACGGCAAAGTGTGTGGCACCGTCGGTGAAGGAGGCCAACATGGATGTGAAGTTCGTGAAAGATATGTTGTTGGCTGTGGCCAATAATTGGCAGAGTGCTCAGGGGGGCAAGGTGCGTTTGGAGGCGCTGTTGCCGGCCGGCATGAAGGAGAGTTTCGACAAGGAGTTTGAGACTTCGGCGGCGGCCCTGCTGAGTGCGGGTGTCGAGGTCGGCTACTCGGAGAGGGTGAAGAGCGGGTTCCGCATCGGAGAGAAGGAGGGCAGCTACTTCATCGGCTTTTCGGACGATGACTTCAATGCCTTGTTGAACAGCTATCTGAAAGAGAAGGTGTCGAAACTGCTTTATTCGTAGTGACTATGTTCGGCAATAAGAATTATTACTGTCTGGTTGCGGGCTTGAAGGAGTTTGCGTTGGAGGCCGAGAACAAGGGCTTTGACGCAAGGGAGATTGTTGCCGAAATCAGAGCGGGTGTCGCGCGCAAGGACAGAGAGTATCTGGATTTGTTCTATGCCTATTACGACGTGGAGAATCTGGTGGCTGTGCGTGCGGGCCGTACACGTTTGTCGTCGCTGGGCAGCATGTCGCGCGAGGAGTTGGAGGAGGGGCTGAAATACCCTGCGGGGTTGCCGCGCTATATGCGTGCGGTGGTGGAGGCCTATCAGGCTCCTGAGCAGAACGAGGACGAAAGTGTCGATACGGGAGCAAGATTCGAACGTTCGCTCTTTGAGGCCTACTATGCCGAGTGCGGACGCAGCAGGTGCCGATTTTTGAGGGAGTGGAGTGCCTTCGACCTCAATCTGAGAAACCTTACGGCGGCTCTTACGGCACGAGAGAAGGGTATGCAGGTGGGCGACGCGGTGGTCGGACACGACGATATGGCCGCCACCATGATGCGTTCTTCGGCTGCCGACTTCGGTTTGAAGGGCGAGTTGGGATATGTGGATCAGGTCATAGCGGCGGTGGCCGACAACGGCAATCTGTTGGAGAAGGAGCATCGCATCGATATGATAAGATGGAATATGGCCGAGGAGTTGGCGGTGTTCGATTATTTCAACATCAACGGAATATTGGGCTATCTGGCAAGAGTCAATCTGGTTCACCGCTGGGCAACCTTGAATGAGGCGTTGGGCAAGGAGATGTTCGACAGATTGGTGGCGTCGTTCAGCGGCAGAGAGAAGATTGAGAGAGCCGAGAAGAGAGAGGAGTAAAGAAACGGAAAAACAAACGATATAATATGAAGACAATAGGACATGTAGCTGGCATTATCTCTAATGTGTTGATAGTTAGAGTTACCGGTGCTGTATCTCAGAACGAGATTTGCTATGTTAAGTTGGGTGAAGTGAGGCTTATGGCCGAGGTCATAAAGGTGATTGGCGAGTTTGCCTATGTGCAGGTTTTCGACTCCACACGCGGCATGACGGTCGGTACGGAGGTGGAATTTCAGGGGCACATGTTGGAGGTGACGCTGGCCCCGGGAATCCTTTCGCGCAACTACGACGGATTGCAGAACGACCTCGAAAAGATGGACGGTTTGTTCATAGAGCGCGGCTCTTACACCGACCCCATAGATTATGAACAGATGTGGGATTTCGAGCCGCTCGCTGCGGCAGGCGACATTGTGACGGCCGGAGATTGGCTGGGACAGGTGAAGGAGAAGTGGGTGGACCACAAGATTATGGTGCCTTTTGTTATGGAGGAGAGCTATACGGTGAAGAGTGTGGCCCCGAAGGGCAGCTATAAGGTTACGGACACAATGGCGGTGCTGGTGGATAAGGAGGGCGAGGAGCATGCGGTGAGCATGGTGCAGAAGTGGCCGGTGAAGCAGGCTGTGAAGGCCTATGTGTCGAAACCACGCCCGACAACCATCATGGAGACGGGTGTGAGGGCGATAGATACCTTCAACCCCATTGCCGAGGGAGGAACGGGATTCATCCCGGGGCCTTTCGGTGCGGGCAAGACGGTGTTGCAGCATGCCATCTCCAAGCAGGCCGATGCCGATGTGATTCTGATGGTTGCATGCGGTGAGCGAGCCAATGAGGTTGTGGAGATATTTGCCGAGTTCCCCGAGCTGGACGACCCCAGAACGGGCCATAAACTGATGGAGCGAACGACGATTATATGTAACACCTCCAATATGCCGGTTGCGGCGCGCGAGGCCTCGGTGTATACGGGCATGGCCATCGGCGAGTATTATAGGGCGATGGGGCTTAAAGTGCTCATTTTGGCCGACTCCACGTCGCGTTGGGCGCAGGCTCTGAGGGAGATGAGTAACCGCTTGGAGGAGTTGCCGGGTCAGGATGCTTTCCCGATGGACTTGTCGGCGGTTATTTCTAACTTCTATTCGCGCTCGGGCAAGGTGGTGTTGCGCAACGGAGCAACGGGTTCGGTGACCTTCATAGGAACGGTGTCGCCCGCGGGCGGTAATCTGAAAGAGCCGGTTACGGAATCGACCAAGAAGGCGGCCCGCTGTTTCTATGCTCTCTCGCAGAGTCGCGCCGACAGTAAACGCTATCCCGCAATCGACCCGCTGGACAGCTATTCGAAGTATTTGGAGTATCCGGAAATCATGGATTATCTGGACCACAGGGTAGAACGAGGCTGGGTGGACAAGGTGGTGAGAGGCAAGAATATAGTGCAACGCGGTAAAGAGGCCAATGAACAAATCAACATTCTGGGTGACGACGG
>JAZODY010000029.1:0-11076 GCA_045597245.1 Tidjanibacter sp. | reverse complement strand
GAGGTGCCGTGCGTGTTGATATAGTCGAGTTGCGAGGCCGTGATGCCGGCATCGTCGAGCGCATGTTGCATTGCCAACAATGCACCGTCTCCCTCGGGGTGGGGGGCTGTGAAGTGGAACGCATCGGCACTCAGGCCGCATCCCGCTATCTCGGCATAAATCTTTGCGCCGCGTGCGACGGCATGTTCATACTCCTCTATGACAAGTGCGCCGGCTCCTTCGCCCATCACAAAGCCGTCGCGTGCTACATCGTAGGGACGCGAGGCGGTTGCGGGGTCGTCATTGCGTGTCGAGAGGGCCATCATGGCGTTGAACGAGCCTATGCCCGATTCGTTTATCGCCGCTTCCGAGCCGCCCGTCACAATCACATCGGCGCGTCCCAGCCTTATCTGGTCCACCGCACTGATGATTGCACTCGATGACGACGAGCAGGCCGATGTGACGTCGTAGTTGGGACCCATCAGTCCGTACTTCAATGAAATCTGGCCCGAGGCCATGTTGGTCAGCAACTTTATCAGCAGAAAAGGACTGAATCTGGGTGTTCCGTCGCCCGTGGCAAATGCCGAAATCTCGTCTTGAAATGTGTGCAAGCCTCCGATGCCCACTCCCCATATCACTCCGATGCGGCTCTTGTCTTCGCCTTCAAGAACCAATCCCGAGTCTTTCATCGCCTCGTCGGCGGCTATGAGAGCGTACTGCTCAAATAGGTCGTGTTTCTTTATCTCCTTTGGTGAGAAATAGTCCTGCCAATTATACTCCTTGATTTCGCATGCGAATTTGGTCTTGTGTTTCGATGCATCGAAAGCGGTGATGGGACCTGCTCCGCTGACTCCGGCTTTAAGATTGGAAAAATACTCTTCTACATTTTTTCCCAATGGATTGATGGTTCCCATGCCGGTTATCACAACTCGTTTTTTGGTCATAATTTATATGTTTCTTCTTATTTACATTCTCCCTTTCCTACTCTTCACGCCTTCTGTTCCGCTCTCTTTCTCTTTGTCCGTTGTTAGGTCAGAACCTTGTGCGGGTTGAGGTGCGGAACTGTCTGATGTGGCGGCAGTATGAATTTTACAAATATCGTGTTTTTTTTCAAACTCTCGGCATTAACCGGCTGTTTTTTTTGCGGAAACTTTTGTTTGAGAGAAAAACATCTCTCTTTTCTCTCTGCTGACGGGCAACAAAAAAAGGAGTTGCCTCCGTAAAGCCAACTCCTTCCTATCTTAATTCTTTTTCCGCTTTCGATTATTGTGCGATGTGCTCTTCGATGTATTTGATGGCATCACCGACGGTCGAAATCTTCTCGGCGTCCTCATCGGGAATAGAGATGCCGAAAGCGTTCTCAAACTCCATAATCAATTCAACGGTGTCCAACGAATCTGCACCGAGGTCGTTAGCAAAGCTCGACTCGGGAGTGATGCTGCTTGCATCCGACACATAGAGTCTGTTCTTGATTATCTCTACTACTTTTGTTGCAATGTCTGACATAAAATTAAAGTTTAAGTTCTACAATTTTATCTATAAGTTTAACATATGTTCCGTGGTCGAACTGACGCATGCGTCGGGACAAAGATAACAACTTTTTCCGAAAACAAACACAAATCTCCTGCAAATTATTCTTTTACCCTACGAGTGTGCCCTGCAACGCTCCCCGCCGCAGGTTTGGCACCTCTCTTTTTTTGCGGCCTGACGGGTGCGGATTGTATATTTGGCTGCTTTTAAGTATTTTTGTGACGAAAACAACAGTTTTTTTAACATTTAATTCCTCACACTCAAATGCCTTATGAATCTTTCGGCGACCATGCTCGCCCCCTATCGGCCGCACAGACGGGCAGTCGCGGCGAGGAGTTTGCGGCAGACTATTTGCGCCGCAACGGTTTCCTGATTGTGGAGCGTAATTGGCGTCAGGGACGTTTGGAGGTGGACATCATTGCGAGTAAGGGCGAACGACTTCATTTCGTGGAGGTGAAGACCCGCGGCGACGGCTCGTGGATTACTCCCGAGGAGGCCTTCGACGAGGCCAAAAACCGCACCATGCTGCGCGCGGTGAATGCCTATGTGGAACGATATGCTGTCGAGTGTGAGGTGCAGGTCGATTTGGTTGCCGTGAGGTGTGACGAATACGGCTCTTTGGACATCAAATACTACCCCGATGTTGCAAACATTCATTGGTAATAGCGCAAAAAGTTGTTTTTTTGGTAAATATAACATAAATTCGCGGGTTGAATTGACTATTTCATATGTTGTTATATAACTTAGGAATGTACCTTCTGACGCTTGTCATGCGACTGACTGCGTTGTGGAGCCCCAAATCACGCAAGTGGGTTGAGGGACGAAAAGATATCTTCGAAAGGCTCGATACGGTTATTAAACCTCAGGATAAAATATTTTGGGTACATGCGGCATCGCTCGGCGAGTTTGAGCAGGGCAGGCCGGTGATAGAGGAGGTAAAGGCCCAATATCCCGAATATACCATTCTGCTCACCTTTTTTTCGCCCTCGGGCTATGAGATTAGAAAGGGTTACAGAGGGGCCGACCATATCTTCTATCTGCCTGCCGACACTCCGGCAAACATGCGACGTTTTGTGAAGATTGCCCATCCCGAGGTGGCTGTTTTCGTGAAGTATGAGTTCTGGCTCAACTGCCTCAAAGAGTTGCGCAAGAGCGGTTGCCGAACCTACCTCGTGTCGGCCATCTTCCGCAAGAGTTCGGTGTTCTTCCGTTGGTATGGCGGCATGTTCCGTAAGTGTCTGAAAACGTTCAGAATGATTTTTGTGCAGGACGAGAGTTCCAAAAGTCTGCTTGCCAACATAGGTGTCGGGAATGTCGCTGTGGCGGGTGACACCCGTTTCGACCGTGTTGCAGCCATTCACGAATCGTCGAAACGCATTCCGTTGATTGACAAATTCAAGGCGGAACGTCCGACCTTCATTGCCGGCAGCACGTGGGGGCCTGATGAGGATATATTGTTGCAACTTGTGAGGAAACATCCGGAGATGAAGTTCATCATTGCTCCTCATGTTATAAGCGGTGAGCATATCAGGCGTTTGGAAGAGATGTTCGGCGACAAGATGTGCCGATTCACTTGGTGTGCCGAGAATCCCGACTTCGACTATTCCGACAAACAGGTGCTTTTGATAGATACCATCGGTTATCTCTCTTCGGCCTACCGCTATGCCGACTATGCCTATGTGGGTGGCGGATTCGGAGTGGGTATTCACAATACGCTTGAAGCGGCAACGTTCGGTCTGCCGGTGGCTTTCGGTCCCAACTATCGTAAGTTCAAGGAGGCGGCCGACCTCATAGAGCTTGGGGTTGGGTGCAGTGTGTCAGGCTTCGGTCAGCTCGATAAGTGGCTCGACGGACTGATTGCCGACTGCGGCGAGTATGAACGTTTGTGCAAGGCATCGGCCAAATACATCAACGACAACAAAGGCGCCACCGACATCATAATGACCAAAATCTTCGGGGCCGACGCAGAGGCATAGCCTCTTTTTCGTTGTTGCGGCTCTGTCGGGCATCTTTATAATCGAGTGGTTGCCCGTCTTTGGCGGAGTTGTTTTCGGGGGGCGTATAGTCGTCGCTTGTTAGGGTTTTGATTGCGACCTCTGTTGCAGTAGAGAAACATATTATATACGTATGACATCTTCCCGTCTTGTTGGAGCGGGATTTTTTGTTTTGTCACCATTGCGACGGCGCCCTGCCAAGTAGAGGCGCATCAGCGTTTCGTACACCGTCGCCCGACTGCAAAGACAAGAGAGCGGACCTCGAAAAAGGTCCGCTCTCTTGTCTTTGCGATTGTCGCTCAATTAGCTCATCAATATCTCCACAATCTTGATGGCTGCCGTTGCGATGGGGGTACCCGGGCCGAAGATGGCCGCAGCACCGTCGCGATAGAGCTCGTCGTAGTCCTGCGGAGGAATGACTCCACCAACCACCACAACAATATCTTCGCGGCCCAACTTTTTGAGTTCTTCGATAATCTGCGGTACCAAAGTGAGGTGACCCGCCGCCAGCGACGACACACCCACTACGTGCACGTCGTTCTCCACTGCCTGACGTGCCGCCTCGGCCGGAGTCTGGAACAACGGACCCATATCCACATCGAAACCGATGTCGGCATAACCCGTTGCCACAACCTTTGCTCCACGGTCGTGACCGTCCTGTCCGAGTTTGGCAATCATGATGCGGGGCTGACGACCCTCCTCCTTTGCAAACTGCTCAACCAGAGCCTTTGCTTTGGCAAAACTTTCGTCTGTTTTCACTTCGCTTGAATATACTCCTGATATTGAACGTATTACTGCTTTATATCTTCCTACTACCTCCTCGCAGGCATCGGAAATTTCGCCCAACGATGCACGAACTTTGGCGGCCTCCACAGCCAACTCCAACAGGTTGCCCTGCTTGGTTCTTACGCACTCCGTGATGGCGGCCAGAGCCTTCTTCACAGCGGCCTCGTCGCGGTTGGCGCGCAACTCTTCCAGACGCTTAACCTGCGATTCGCGCACTGCCGTATTGTCCACTGCCAGAATATCCAGCGGCTCCTCGTGGTCCAAACGATATTTGTTCAAACCCACGATGACCTCCTGACCCGAGTCGATTTTTGCCTGCTTGCGAGCCGAAGCCTCCTCGATACGCATCTTGGGAATACCCGTCTCGATGGCCTTTGCCATACCGCCCAGCGACTCGATTTCCTGAATGTGGGCCCAAGCCTTCTCCACGATTTCGTTGGTCAGACTCTCCACATAGTACGAACCGGCCCACGGGTCTACGCTGCGGCAGATGTTGGTCTCCTCCTGAATGTATATCTGGGTGTTGCGGGCAATACGGGCCGAGAAGTCGGTGGGCAGAGCCACTGCCTCGTCCAGAGCGTTGGTGTGCAACGATTGGGTGTGACCCAGAGCTGCCGCCATTGCCTCCACTGCCGTACGGGTAACGTTGTTGTAGGGGTCCTGCTCGGTGAGCGACCATCCGCTCGTCTGGCTGTGGGTGCGCAGTGCCAACGATTTGGGGTTCTTCGGGTTGAACTGCGAAACAATCTTTGCCCACAACAGACGTGCCGCTCTCATCTTGGCTATCTCCATGAAGTGGTTCATGCTGATGCCCCAGAAGAACGACAGACGCGGTGCGAACTGGTCTACCGACATGCCGGCATTGATACCCGCACGCAGATACTCCAATCCGTCGGCCAGCGTGTAGGCCAACTCGATGTCGGCCGTTGCTCCTGCCTCCTGCATGTGGTAACCCGAGATTGAAATCGAGTTGAACTTGGGCATGTTCTTCGAGGTGTACTCAAAGATGTCGGCGATGATTCTCATCGAGAATTCGGGCGGATAAATATAGGTGTTGCGCACCATGAACTCTTTCAGAATGTCGTTCTGGATGGTTCCCGACAGCTGGTCGAGCGTGCAACCCTGCTCCAAACCGGCCACGATGTAGAATGCCAATACGGGCAACACCGCACCGTTCATCGTCATCGAAACCGACATCTGGTTCAAAGGAATGCCGTCGAACAGCACCTTCATGTCCTCCACCGAGCAGATTGACACACCGGCCTTACCTACGTCACCCACTACGCGCGGATGGTCGGCATCGTAACCTCTGTGAGTGGCCAAGTCGAATGCCACCGACAGACCCTTCTGGCCCGATGCGAGGTTGCGGCGATAGAATGCGTTACTCTCCTCCGCGGTGGAGAAACCTGCATACTGTCTTACCGTCCACGGACGCATCACATACATGGTGCTGTAAGGACCTCTCAGGAACGGGGCGATACCTGCCGCATAGTTCAGGTGTTCCATGCCCTCCAAGTCCTCTGCCGAATAGATACCTTTCACGGGAATCTGTTCAGCCGTCTGCCACAACTCCTGCTCGGCGTTGTGTTTTTTGGAATCGCACTTGCCTTTTTCGCAAGCCGAGTTCTGGTAATTCAAATCTGAAAATTTAGCTCTCATAATTCCCTTATGTTTTAGATACCCAATTCTTTAAGATAATAATTAAGCGTTTCAAGCACATTCTGTCTTACGCTGATGAAGTTCTTTATGCCCTGCTCCTCCAACTCGGCCTGACATGCGGGGGCTCCGGCCACAACCACGATGGCCTTATCGCCGATGAGCTCTTTCACCTTCGGGGCGAGGGTTGCGTAGTCGTCGTCGGCAGCACAAACAACCACAATCTCGGCTCCGCTCTTCAAAGCGGCCTCGGCACCCTCCTCCACGCTATGGAAGAATGTGTTGTCCTGAACCTTGATACCTGCACATGCGAAGAAGTTGCAGCTGAACTGTGCTCTTGCTCTTGCCATGGCCAGACTGCCGCACGTGAGCATGAATGCCTTCGGCTCCTTGCCGCTGCGGTCCACTTTCAGTCGCATCAACTCAAACTCCTCGGCTCCTCTGAACGGTTTCAGATGGGGCAGTTCGTTCTCGGCGCAACCGCAGCAGCAACCTGCTATGCTCTGCTCCGAAATCTCCTTGCCGGCCACCTCGCCGAAGTTGGGGAACTGGTTGGTGCCCAACAACGTGATGCGACGCGTTGCGATGTTCTTGCGTTTCTCGGCGGCCGACTCCTCAATCTTGCCGCTCACGAAACCTGCCTTGAAGGCCTCGGCGTAACCGCCCTTCTCCTCCACCTCTTTGAAGAGAGCCCATGCCTGCTCGGCAATGCTCTTGGTGAGGTTCTCGATGTAGTACGAACCGCCGGCGGGGTCTACCACCTTGTCGAAGTGCGACTCGTGTTTGAGCAACAGTTGTACGTTGCGTGCGATGTGGCTCGAGAAGTCGTTGGGCTCCTCGTATGCGGCGTTGAACGGTGTCACCTCCAACGAGTGAACACCCACCAATGCTGCACTCATGGCCTCTGTCGTGCCGCGCAACATGTTTACATAGGGGTCGTATGAGGTGATGTTCCACATTGAAGTGGTGGCATGCACAAAGAGTTTCTTCGCGCAGCAGCACTTGGGCTCGTAGGCCTGCATGATGTTGGCCCACAGCAGGCGTGCCGCACGGAACTTGGCTATCTCCATGAAATAGTTGGAGCTTACCGCCATAGAGAAGCGGATGCTCTTGGCTGCCTGCTCAACGGTCAGACCGGCCTCCATGAGTTTCACCACGTAGTCGTGACCTGCGGCCAGCGTGAATGCCAGCTCCTGCACGATGGTCGAACCCGATGCGTTGAAGAGCGAACCCTCTACGCCGGTGAAACGGACATGTTTATACTCCGAATATTTCTTGATGTAGCCGGCAATGGTGGCTATGTAGCTTTCGTCCCACTTGCCACTCATCGAGAGGGTCCACATGATGGGGTCGAGCATGAAGGCGGCTCTCACCTGCTCGGGTTCATGACCCTTCATGCACTCCATGATTGCGTCCACGCACTTGCGCACCTCTCTGCCGTCGAACACGACCTCCACCTCGGTGGGGTTGATGCCTGCCAGCAGAATGGCTGCCTGTGCTGCGTCGAGCGCGCACTCCAACTCGAATCCGATGCTCTCTGCACCGCCTTTGATGGCCTTCAAGGCCTTCTCGTTGGCCGCTGCGGGCTCTTTTACAACGATGCTCTCGTGGATTCTCCAACAATTGCACGGTTTCACTCCGCGTACATAGGGGAACTCTCCTGCGCTGCTGCCCAGAAAATCTATGCCGCTCAAATCCTCGGCACGATAGTAGGGACGCACATTGAAGCCCTCGCCGGTACGCCATACAAGTTTCTTGTTGTAGTCGGCGCCTTTAAGGTCAACGGCTATCACGCTTTCCCACTGCTCGGTAGTCACCTCGGGAAATTGTGAAAACAGTTTTTCTTTTTTGTTACTTGCCATAAATGTTAGTTTTGTGAAATAGATTATTTTTTGAGTTTAATCTCTTATCTTGTCTTTTTACTTCTTTTCGCATGGTTTTTTATCCGCTCCGAGGGGACTGCCATGCCTCTCTTTTCGGCGGCCCTTTGCGGGGGTTATACCTATTTACTATACAATCGACAAATATACAGATTTTATCTTACATTATTCGCAGACTGTTAGCAAAAAAACAATATAACCCTTTTTTAGTCCCATTTTATGTTTCGTCAGGTGGTCGAAATGCTCTTTTCGTACTCTTTTTGTGGAGGATGTGTTATCTTTGCGATGGGAAATGTGATGTTTTGTCCTATGCGTTTTCGGGAACAGGAGATAAGAGCATTGGCTTTGTTGCTGCCGACATTGATTGCGGTGGTCGTTGTCGTCGTTGTTTTTCGCGGCAGCGTTTCGCGCGGTGCCGTTGCCGACCGCTCCGCGGATGCCGTCTGCGTTTCGGCGGCCGACTCGCTCTTTCTCTACGAGGCGGCCGACGAATCCGACCCGGTGGCGGTGGAACTCTCTCCATTCGACCCCAATACGGCCGACTACGACCGTTTGCGCAGACTCGGCATCGACAGACGGACCGCAGTGAATATCATCAGGTATCGTACGGCGGGCAAGGTCTTCCGCATTCCCGAGGACCTCGCTCTCTGTTACGGCATGACCGATTCGCTCTTTGCCCTCCTGCGACCCTATGTGCGGATAGGCGGGGAGTATGCACTTCTTTCGCAAATGACCGAGGAACAGCCGGCCGACCGTCGGGCGGAGGATGATGCGGCACCGGAGGAGAGGAGCGAAATATCTACGCCCTCCGCACCATTCAATCCCAACGAGGTGGACGGAGAGTTCTTTGTGCGGCTCGGTTTCTCGGAGCGTCAGGCTCGCACGATAATCAACTATCGGGAGAGTTGTGGCGGATTTCGCGATGCCGACCATTTCGGACGCTGTTATGCGGTGTCGGAGCAGGCGTTGGAGCGTTTGCGCGATTGGCTGGTTTTCGACTCCGCCACCTCGGAAGAGGGCGAAGATGTGAGGGCCGAAATGGAAGATGGCGAGGAGAGGGCATGCAACGAGACGAGTGTACGGGTGGAACTCAACGGGGCTGACAGCGTGACGCTGGTGGGGTTGAACGGCATAGGTCCGTGGTCGGCGAGTGAGATTCTGAAATATCGCGAGCGGCTGGGCGGCTATGCCTATGCGGAGCAGTTGCTCGACCTGCGGGCCGTCACGATGGAGAATTACGAAAGAATTTGTGAACAAATTTGGATTGATAGTTGCAAAATTAAAAAAATAGATATTAACTTTGCAGGCCCGAAAAGTATGGCAGAGCATCCCTACATGACTCCCATGCGAGTAAGGAAAATTGTGAAACAGAGAAAATTGAAAGGAGGTTGGAGCACTATTGAAGAGATGACCGAGGAGAACATATTGACCGAGGACGAGGCACGAAGGCTTGCCCCGTATCTTCAATTTGTGCAGCGATAACCCATAAAGACTTATCCGAAACAGGGCACCGAGGCGAAATGATTGTTCGACCGGCGGTGCGGCGGAGGCCTCCGAGGAAAACAAAGGCGAAAGACAAAAAGATTATATAAAAACAAAAAAACAAGAGAAGGTTATGATTATTATGCCGGTAAAAGAGGGTGAGAACATCGAGAGAGCCCTCAAAAAATTCAAAAGAAAATATGAGCGTACGGGTGTTTTGAAGGAGCTCCGTCGTCGTCAGTATTTCACCAAACCCTCCATCGAGAAACGCGATGCCATGATGCACGCCGTTTACGTGGAGAAACTGCGTAGAGAGGAGGACGAGTAGTCGCTCATCGAGTGTCGTTGCCGTCGGCCGAGAGGTCGGGGGAGCGAAAAGAGAAAAAGGTTGCCTTTATCGGGGCAACCTTTTTTTTGTGTGTCAGGTGTTTTGTGTAACGGATGTTTGGACATGGGGGGGCTGTTGGCGACGATGTCGTTTGTCGCCGTCCGGGTGTCGGGATGTTCGGTGTTTTTGTCCGTGCCCGACGCACACCGCCGGACCTCGGAATCACAACCTGACACGCATCACGACACTCTCCTCCTGCTCATGGAAACGGCGCTATGCGTCCAGCACCTCAGAGCCTGTTCCTAAGAGGCACTTTGTGTCTAACCGAGATAGATGACTTTGTCGGTGTCGTCGGTTTCGGGATGGGGACGCACCTCATCGTAGGGCGAGTAACCTATGGCCACCGCACAGAGCAGCCCCCATTCGGCGGGGATGTCCATAATCTTGCGGAGGTGTTCCTCGGCCGTTCCTTGCGAAGGGTCGTCTTTGCGGTGGGGGCGTCCGTTGATGTGTACCCAGCAGCTGCCCAGACCGGCGGCCTCGGCGGCGAGTTGGAGGAAAGTGGCCGATATGGAGGCGTTGTCCACCCAGAGGTCGGTCAGGCTCTTGTCGCCCGCCACGATGATGGCCAACGGAGCCTCGGCCACAAAGGCCGAACCGTAGTCGCGCATCTCGGCTATGCCCTGCAACAGCTGCTTGTCTTTCACCACCATGAAACGCGAACTGCGGCTGTTTCGCGACGAAGGGGCGGTGAGTGTCGCCCTCATTATATTGTCTATTACCTCGTTCTCCACGTCGCGCGGAGCGAACTTGCGCAACGAACGACGACGTTCTGCCAATTCAAAAAAGTCCATATTCGTATCTTCTTATTGTTTGTGAGTGCCGACGGGAGGCGGGGAGTCGCGAGGACAGAAACCTGTGCCCGTGAGCCGCGCTTGACCTCCGTCGGTCGAAAAAAATTATTTGATACAAATGTAGCGAAAATAATCGCAAAAGTCTTACCTTTACAAAAAATATGCAAATTCTAACCTTGTATGGAAAAAGAGATTACAGCAGCACTCATCTACGATTTCGACGGCACTCTCTCGCCCGGCAACATGCAGGAGTATGACTTCATTCCCACCGTTGGCAAGAGCAATGCCGAGTTCTGGGACGAGAGCAATCGCATAGCAGCGGCACACGATGCCGACCCCATTCTGGCTTATATGTATAAGATGTTGCAGTTTGCTCAGGAGAAACAACTCCCCATCAAGCGCGAAAGACTTGTGGAGTCGGGACGCAACATTCCGCTCTATGAGGGTGTGCGCGAGTGGTTCGGCCGCATGAACAGCTATGCCGCCGAGCGGGGAATAAAGTTGTTGCACTACATCAACTCATCGGGCCTGAGAGAGATAATAGAGGGAACGCCCATCGCTCACGAATTCAAGAATATCTTTGCCTG